>NZ_JBNFOL010000015.1:0-85883 GCF_057364765.1 Brevibacterium sp. LAARM3_SD1
CAGCAACCTCGCGCGAGGTTGCTGGGCCGCCGTCAGGTAGTAATTGGGGGTTAGGGGTTGAGGGCGGCTGCCAGTTTGTGGGGGTGCCGTGACGACACGAGCCAGTACGGGGTGGGGTCCGAATCATCGTCGAGGTGGATGCGGACGACGGACTTCGCCCATGGGCGGATCTTGAGGAAAGCGCGAGCATCGAGGTCGACGCCCCGGGCCTGGCGGGCCTCCTCGCCGTCGAAGGCTTCCGCACTCGGAACGAATGTGCGGTCGATATGAGCCTCGCCCACGAACAGCTGTCGTTCGGTGACGATGATCGACAGCGTCAGCGAGTTCAGCCACCAGGCGAAGAGGATGAAGCTGACGACGGGAAGGATGATGGTGCCGAGCTGCCAGACGGGCATGACCATGAGCGCCGTCGACGCAGCGGCGACCACGACGAGGATCCACATGCCGATCGAGGGGCGGACCTTCTCCTGATAGACCACATGGGTTCCGGATTGAGTTGTTGCCATGGGGCCATTGTCCCATAGCGAGAAGTTTGGCCACGCTCAGGCTGGAGCGTTAGAGTGCATCTTTGTGACGGAAACCGTGAAGATCAACCTTCAGCTCCTCGACGCGGGCATGAGCGCGCCCGGCTACGCGCATGCGAGCGATGCCGGGGCGGACCTGTGTTCGACGATCGATTTCGTGCTCGAACCCTTCGAACGCCGAGTCGTGCCGACCGGAATCGCGATCGCCCTGCCGGAGGGCTACGCCGCTTTCGTGCACCCGCGGTCCGGGCTGTCGAGCAAGCACGGGGTCACCGTCGTCAACGCACCGGGCACCATCGACGCCGGGTATCGCGGCGAGATCAAGGTGCCGCTGATCAACCTCGATGCGAAGACCCCGCTGCGCGTCGTCCGCGGCGACCGCATCTCTCAGCTCGTGATCCAATCGATCGCCCACGCCGACTTCGACATCGTCGAATCCCTTGAAGACAGCGCCCGCGGCGCCGGGGGATTCGGATCCACCGGCGGAATCGACGCCGGCCTCAGCGAAAAGGAGAAGTGAGGACTCATGGGACTGTTCTCCCGGTTCAAGAAATCCACGCCGACGAACGAAGACGACGTCCGCGCCGATGAAGAGTTCACCGACGATGACGAGCTCGACGCTCAGGACGCGGACACCGACACCGAGGATGCCGACACCGCAGACGACGATGTCGACGAAGCCGATGCGTCCGAGTCCGATGACGACATCGACGAGGAAGAGGCGCTGCTGGAGAAGTCCGCGCCCTTCGACCGGTCCGAGAAGGGCCCGTTCGACATCTCCGAGGAATACCCTGAGCATGATCGTCTCGACCTCGGCGCGCTCAAGGTGCCCGTCGTCGACGGAATGCAGGTGCGCCTGGACACGGACGACGATTCCCAGCGCGTGCTGGCAGTGACCCTCATCCACGACGGCGGAGGCATCCAGCTGCAGGCGTTCGCGACACCGCGCTCCGAAGGTCTGTGGAACACGGTGCGGGCTCAGCTCGCCGAGTCCGTGACCAAGCAGGGCGGGGAATCGACCGAACTGCATACTTCGCTGGGCAAGGAACTGGCCATCGAGGTTCCGGCAAAGACGGAATCCGGTCGGCCCGGCAAACGCGCTATGCGCTTCGCCGGCATCGACGGACCGCGCTGGTTCGTCCGCGCCGTGTTCTCCGGCAAGGCTGTGACCGATGACGATGTGCGTGCCGAACTCTCCGCACTCTTCCGCGGAGTCGTCGTCGACCGTGGTGCGGAAGCCATGGCTCCCCGCGAGCTCATTGCGCTGACCGCCCCACAGGTCGACCAGGACGAGACGGAGGAGAAGGACGAGGACGAGCTCAACCCCTTCGAACGCGGCCCCGAGATCACAGAGGTCCGCTGAACGCCGATGCGCAACCTCATTCCTCGCCTCGTGCGTGACTTCGGATCCCGTGAGGCCGAGGCCCGGGCCGATCTGCGTCTGGTCAGTCAGATCCCCGGGGCCGTCCCGGTCGAAGAGCTGGAGGCGCGGAAGACCTCACGCATCGCCGGAGTCGTCTCGGCGACGACGCAGTCGTGCAGCGGCGACAGCCCCAGGCTCGATATCACCGTTGCCGACGGCACGGGCGAAGCCCGCGCCCAGTTCCTCGGACGCCGGGAGATCAGCGGCATCCGTCCCGGATCCCTCATCGTTCTGGAAGGACGATTCTGCGGCAAGGACGGAGTGCTCACCGCACATAACCCCGTCTACGAACTCCTGCAGACGCGCGACGACTCGGACGACTGACCGGGCTCAGGGGCTGAGCTGACCGGTCACAGGGACTGAGCGGCCTCGACCACTCGATGCCCACAGACGACCGAACTCAGCCGTCGGCGTTCCCTTCCGTCTTCGCGGTCTCCTGCAGCAGCGCGAGCAGCGCCGGCTCCTGATCGGGGGAGGAGAGGAAGAACAGTTCGTCTCCGGCCTCGATGACATCATCGGCACTCGGAGCGAACGCCCGCGAGTTGCGGATGATCGCCACCAGCACCGTATCGAGCGGGAAGGTGATCCCGCCGATGCGCTCGGCCACAAGCTCGGCGTTCTCGTGCACGGTGAACTCGAGCAGTCCCGCCTGGCCGCGTTCGAAACTCATGAGGTGGACCAGACCGCCGACTTCCACGGCCTCCTCGACGAGCGCGGTCATCAGGCGCGGAGTGGAGACCGCGACATCGACTCCCCAGTTGTCGTCGAAGAGCCATTCGTTCTTCGGATTGTTCACTCGCGAGACCGTCCGCGGCACCCCGAACTCGGTCTTCGCGAGCAGCGAGAGCACCAGATTGGTCTTGTCGTCTCCCGTCGCGGCCACGACGACGTCGGCCTCCTCCAGTCCCGCCTCGGCGAGTCCGGCGAGTTCACACGCATCGGAGAGCAGCCATTCGGCACCGGGAATGCGCTCATGACCCAACGCTTCCTTGCTCTGGTCGATGAGCAGGACCGAATGGTCCTTGTCCAGCAGCTCCCTGGCCACCGACCGTCCGACGGAACCGGCTCCGGCGATGATGACCCTCATTCTTCTTCCTCCACGGTACGCACGGGCTGATCGAGGATCCGTTCGATCTCGCCGAGGCGTCGACCGGAGCCATGAGATGAACGAGATCCCCGTCCTGGAGGAGCAGATCGTCGTGGGCGACGATGCCCTCGGACAGGCGGGTGACGTAGGCGACGCGAGCCTTGGTCCGTGTTTCGATCTCCTTGATCGGTCGCGCCACCCAGCCCGGATCCAGATGCACCTCTGCCAGGACGAGGTTGCCCGAAGGCTCACGGTATTCGGTGATCGACCCCTGTGGGACGAGCTTGCGCATCACCTGCTCGGCTGTCCACCGCACGGTGGGCACGGTGGGGATGCCGAGACGTTCGAAGACCTGCGCACGGTTGGGATCGTAGATGCGGGCGGCGACATTGCTCACCCCGAAGGTCTCGCGGGCGACACGCGCGGCGAGGATATTCGAATTGTCACCGCTGGAGACGGCGGCGAAGGCGAAGGCATCAGCGGTCTTCGCCTGGGACAGGGTCTCACGGTCGAAACCGATCCCCGTGATCGTCGAACCGCTGAAATCCCGACCGAGCTTGAGGAACGCGTCGGGGTCTCGGTCGACGACGGCGACGGAGTGCCCATTCGCATCAAGGGCTTTGGCCAGGGAAGCCCCGACTCGGCCGCAGCCCATAATCACGAAGTGCATGGGTAATCCTTCCCGCAGTGATCTACCATTGGTTGCCGTGGCCAGCAGTTTTTCTGATGCCGTCAAAAGACTACTCGTTGGACGGCCCTTCCGCAGTGAGGACAGGCGTGCGCCTGCGCTGAAGAAGCGCATTGCGATGCCCGTCTTCGCCTCCGACATGCTCTCCTCGGTGGCCTACG
This sequence comes from Brevibacterium sp. LAARM3_SD1, assembly GCF_057364765.1. NCBI lineage: Bacteria > Bacillati > Actinomycetota > Actinomycetes > Micrococcales > Brevibacteriaceae > Brevibacterium > Brevibacterium sp. LAARM3_SD1. Next base: position 3,884 of record NZ_JBNFOL010000015.1, read on the forward strand.
CGCCCGATGAGATCCTGCTGGCGCTGTCGCTGACCTCGCTGGTTGCTCTGACCGTGGCCCCGTGGATCGGTGTGGCCGTCGGCATCGTCATCCTCGTGATCGTCGCCTGCTATCGCATCAACGTCAAGGCGTACCCCTCCGGCGGCGGAGACTACGAGGTCGCCTCGAAGAACCTCGGCTCCGGTGCCGGACTCGTCGTGGCCGCGGCCTCCTCGTCGACTACGTGCTCACCTTGGCCGTGTCGATGACGGTCTTCGCCGCCTATATCACCACAGCGTTCCCGATGCTCGCGCCCTACCGTGTGCCCGTGGCCATCGTCGGCATCCTGCTCATCTGCTTCGCCGGTCTGCGCGGCTCACGAGCCACTCCGATGCTGCTGGCCGTGCCGACCTATCTGTTCCTGGGTGCCGTCTTCCTCACAATGTCGGTCGGTCTCATCCGGGTCGGACTCGGCGACACCCCACAGGCCCAGACCGCCGACTATACGGTCGTGCACAGCAACATCGGCGACCAGGCGACTCTCGGCCTGGCCACCGTCCTCATCGTCCTGCGCGCGTTCTCCTCCGGAGCGGTCGCCCTGGCCGGTGTGCAGACCGTGGCCACAGCGGTTCCCGCGTTCAAGAAGCCACGCGGCAAGAACGCCGGCAACACCCTGCTGCTCTCAGGCCTGCTCGCCGCTCTCATGCTCACGGGGCTGACCTATCTGGCGTCGGTCACCGGCATCAAATACGTCGACGATCCGCATCTCTACCTCGTCCGCGGAGACGGCAGCCCGGTCAGCGCCGAGTACGAACAGGAACCCGTTCTCGCACAGCTCGCTCACGCGATCTTCGACAACGCGCCGGTGATGTTCTTCATCGTCGTCCTCATCACCGCCCTCGTCCTCCTCGCCGCGGCGAACACCGCGGTCGAAGGCTTCCCGGGACTGGCCTCGCGTCTGGCACGCGACGAGTTCCTGCCACGGCAGCTCGCGACGAAGGGCGACCGACTCACCTTTTCAAACGGCATCCTGCTGCTGGCCGCGGCGGCGATCGTCCTCGTCATCGCCACATCCGCCTCGGCGACGGTGCTCATCCAGCTCTACCTCGTCGGGGTCTTCGCCAGCTTCGTCCTCGGCCAAGCGGGAATGGTCCTGCACTGGCGCAAACGCCTGCGCCTGGTCATCGACTCGAAGGCCAAGTTGCGGATGCACTTCAACCAGGTTGTCAACACCATCGGCTGTGTGCTCGCCGCCGGCGTGCTCATCGTCGTCATCGTCTCGAAGTTCCTCGCCGGCGCCTGGCTGGCGGTCGCCGCCATGGCCGGGCTCTACCTCGTCATGGGCGCCATCCACCGCCACTATTCGCGTGTGGCCCGCGAGCTCGCTCCCGACGCGGACGTGAACTCACGGACGATCCCGTCGAACACGCACGCCATCGTCGTCGTCAGCGAGATCGACAAACCCACCCTGCGGGCTCTCTCCTATGCCCGAGTGACCCGGTCGAGTCAGCTCGAAGCCGTCACCGTGGCCGTGGACGAAGAGGCCGCTGCCGATCTGCAGAAACGGTGGAACGAGATGGAGCTGCCGGTGCCGCTGACCGTGCTCGGCTCCCCGTACCGCGAACTCGTCCGCCCGATGCTCGCCCATATCCTCGCCATCCGCCGCAGGTCGCCCAGGGACCTCGTCATCGTCTACATTCCGCAGTTCGTCGTCGGCCGCTGGTGGGAGCACCTCCTGCACAACCAGGTGGCCCTCAAACTGCGCACCCGGCTGCTGCTGGTGCCCAATGTCGTCGTGGTCTCCGTGCCCTGGCGACTGAAATCCTTCTCTCGACAGTACGGCGGAGACGGACTCGATTCCGACCCCTCGCTGTACAGACAGGCCTAGAACACGCATGAGCGACACTTCGGTTCCCGCCCGGGAACTCACCCTCGACATCGAGGCACCGGCGGCCGGCGGCACCACCGTCGCCCGACACGACGGACAGGTTGTCTTCGTCTCCGGAGCCCTGCCCGGTGAGAAGGTCCGAGTCCGCAGTGAGGCAGGACCGCCCGCCCGGTTCCTCCGCGCCGCCGTCACCGAGGTGATCGAAGCGTCGGCCCACCGCGTGATGGACCGACGCCTCGAGTATCTCCCCACCGCCTCGGCCGTCGACCCTGCTGGGGGCGGCGCGCCGAGACCCCGCCCGGTGCGGCAGGATTCGGCGGAATGGAATACGCCCACGTGGACCTCGCCCACTCCCGCATACTCAAGGCCGAGGTGCTGCGCGACCAGCTCTCACGCATCGGCCACATCGACTTCGACGCCGAGGTGCTGCCGGCACCGGGCGAGACCGACGGCACGGACTGGCGCACGCGTGTGCAGCTGGCCGTCGACGACGAGGGGCGGGCCGGAATGCTCGCCCCCAGATCGCACGAGGTCATCCCCGTGACCACCCCACCGTTGGCCGCCGGAGCGCTGCACGACCTCGACCTCCTCAGCCTGCGTGTGCCCGGGGTCCGCCGTCTCGAATTCGCGTGGGCCGGCGATCACGGTGCGCTCATCGTCCGCGGTCGGCCCAACGCGCAGGTCCTCGACGCGATCGAATCCTGGTTGCCGACCTCCTTCGCCCTCCTCGCCGAGCGGCCGAACCGGAGAAGAGCCGTGGCCGTGGCCGCGGCGCTCGTCCCCGCGGGCGCGGTCGTTCCCATGCGCCCGCTCCCGCCCTGCGCGTGATCCGCGGCGGGGCCACCCTGACCGAAACGGTCGACGGGCGTGACTTCGTCGTCGGCGCCGACGGCTTCTGGCAGGTCCACCGTGAAGCAGCCGCACTGCTCAGCTCCACGGTCGTCGAGGCACTGCCGGCCGATGTCGAGGCCATCACCGACCTCTACTGCGGGGTCGGACTCCTCGGCATCTCCGCTGCCCGGGCCACCGGTGCACCCCTGTTCGGGGTCGAAGGAGTGGAGGCGGCCATTGCGCATGCTCGAGACAACGCCGCTGATCTCGACGCCCGGTTCCTCGCACTCAGCGTGGATCGGGCCCGTCTGCCCGATTCGGACGTCATCATCCTCGACCCGCCACGGGCGGGCGCAGGGAGGAAGGCCACCTCGGCGATCATCGAATCCTCCGCACGCACCCTGGTCTACGTGTCCTGCGACCCGGCCACGCTCGCCCGGGACCTTGCGGCGCTCACGGGCGGGGGATTTGAGATCGAGAGTCTCACCGGCTTCGATCTCTTCCCGTTGACCGCGCACCTGGAGACGGTCACGGTCCTGCGGCGGTGACCGGCCGGCGGGGGAGGAGGACGAGCGCGATGAGGGCGATGAACGTCGTGAGGAAGCCCCATAGCCCCCACCAGCCGCCCGATCGGCCCTTCTCCTTTGCGAACGAGCTGCAGACGACGGCGAAGATGATGCCGACGAGCAGTGCGCCGAAGCCGAATCGGCGCCTAGGGTGAACGGGTCCATGGGGTCTCCTCGGTGGTGGCACGCTGGTGCGATGCATCGTGTGACTGTGCTTTCCACGCTAGGCCGTGGGACCCGGCCGCGGCCCTGGTGGTGCCCGCACGACGGCGTGCGGAAAACCCGATCGAAGCGAATCGCGACGCCGTGTGCCATGGTGGTCAAAGCCCCTCAAATGCGATAGAATTTATCTTGACGTCAAGATACTTTTGGAAACATATGTGTCGCGTAAATCGGTGCGTGATGCAAGGGTCCGACCGCCGAGTCGGGCGGATCCGGTTTCTTGGTTGAGTGTCGGATGAAACAGGAGAATCACGATGAGCAACGTCGATACGTTCAAATCGAAGAGCACCCTGACCGTGGGCGATAAGGATTATGAGATCTATCGCCTGGATCAGGTCAAAGGGTCGGAGAAGCTTCCCTTCAGCCTCAAGGTGCTGTTGGAGAACCTGCTGCGCACGGAAGACGGCGCAAACATCACTTCGGAACATATTGAAGCCCTCGGCAGCTGGGACCCCAATGCCGAACCCGATACGGAGATCCAGTTCACCCCGGCCCGCGTGGTGATGCAGGACTTCACCGGTGTGCCCTGCATCGTCGACCTCGCCACCATGCGCGAGAAGGTCGTCGAGCTCGGCGGCAGCCCGGATCAGGTCAACCCGCTGGCTCCGGCCGAGCTGGTCATCGACCACTCGGTGCAGATCGACCGCTTCGGCACCGCCGACGCCGTCGAACTGAACATGGACATCGAATACCAGCGCAACGGTGAGCGCTACCAGTTCCTGCGCTGGGGCCAGACCGCATTCGAAGACTTCAAGGTCGTGCCTCCGGGCATGGGCATCGTCCACCAGGTCAACATCGAGCACCTGGCCCGCGTGGTCATGCCGCGCGAGGTCGACGGAGTTCTCCGGGCGTACCCGGACACCCTGGTCGGCACCGACTCGCACACCACGATGGTCAACGGCCTCGGTGTGCTCGGTTGGGGCGTCGGCGGCATCGAGGCAGAGGCTGCCATGCTCGGCCAGCCGGTGTCGATGCTCATCCCGCGCGTCGTCGGCTTCAAGCTCACCGGTGAGATCCCCTCCGGTGTCACGGCCACGGACGTCGTCCTCACGATCACCGATATGCTCCGCCAGCACGGAGCCGTCGGCAAGTTCGTCGAGTTCTACGGCAAGGGCGTCGCCGAGGTGCCGCTGGCCAACCGCGCCACCATCGGCAACATGAGCCCCGAGTTCGGTTCGACCGCCGCGATCTTCCCGATCGACGAGGTCACCATCGACTACCTCAAGCTCACCGGCCGCACGGATGAGCAGATCCAGCTCGTCGAGGACTACGCCAAGACGCAGGGACTCTGGCACGATCCGGAGAACGAAGTCGAGTACTCCGAGTACCTCGAACTCGACCTGTCCACCGTGGTGCCCTCGATCTCCGGACCGAAGCGCCCCCAGGACCGCATCGAACTCTCCGATGCCAAGAGCCAGTTCGCCAAGGACATCCACAACTACGCCGCTCCCGGCGAAGAGAACAAGTCCGTGGACGTCAGCACTGCCGACGGACGCAACTTCGAGCTGGCCAACGGTGCCGTGGCGATCGCCTCGATCACCTCCTGCACCAACACCTCGAACCCCTCGGTGATGATGGCCGCCGGCCTGCTGGCACGCAATGCCCGCAAACGCGGACTCAACTCGAAGCCGTGGGTCAAGACCTCGATCGCACCGGGTTCGAAGGTCGTCACCGAGTACTACAACAAGGCCGGCCTCATCGAGGACCTCGAAGCGCTGAACTTCTACATCGTCGGCTACGGCTGCACCACCTGCATCGGCAACTCCGGTCCGCTGGACTCGGAGATCTCGAACAGCATCCAGGACAACGACCTCTCGGTCACGGCAGTCCTGTCGGGCAACCGCAACTTCGAGGGCCGCATCAGCCCCGATGTGAAGATGAACTACCTCGCTTCGCCTCCGCTGGTCATCGCCTACGCGCTGGCCGGAACCATGGACTTCGACTTCGAGAACCAGCCCCTGGGCAAGGACTCGGATGGCGTCGACGTCTACCTGGCCGACCTCTGGCCTTCGCCTGAAGAGGTCGAGTCGGTCATCTCCTCGTCGATCTCGACCGACATGTTCGACAACGAATACGGTCGCATCTTCGATGGTGACGAGCGCTGGCAGCAGCTCGACACCCCCGAAGGCAAGGTCTTCGAGTGGGACGACGAGTCGACCTACGTGCGCAAGCCCACCTTCTTCGACGGCATGGGCCTCAAGCCCGAAGCCGTCAAGGACATCAAGGGTGCTCGCGTGCTCGCGAAGCTCGGCGACTCGGTGACCACCGACCACATCTCGCCCGCAGGTTCCTTCAAGGCCGACACCCCGGCCGGCAAGTATCTCGTCGAGCACGGCGTCGAGCGCAAGGACTTCAACTCCTACGGCTCGCGCCGCGGCAACCACGAAGTCATGATCCGCGGAACGTTCGCGAACATCCGTCTGCAGAACCAGCTCCTCGACGGAGTCCAGGGTGGCTTCACCCGCGACTTCTCGCAGGAGGGCGGACCGCAGACGACGATCTACGACGCCTCCGTGAACTACCAGGCCGCCGGCACCCCGCTGGTCGTCCTCGGTGGCAAGGAGTACGGCTCGGGATCCTCGCGTGACTGGGCTGCCAAGGGCACCAAGCTGCTCGGCGTCGAAGCCGTCATCACCGAGAGCTTCGAGCGCATCCACCGCTCGAACCTCATCGGCATGGGCGTTCTGCCGCTGCAGTTCCCCGCCGGCGAATCCGCTGATTCGCTCGGACTCGACGGCACCGAGACCTTCTCCATCGAAGGCGTCACGGAGCTCAACGAGGGCAAGACCCCGGCGACCGTCAAGGTCACCGCCGAGAAGGAAGACGGCACGAAGGTCGAATTCGACGCCGTCGTCCGCATCGACACCCCGGGTGAAGCCGACTACTACCGCAACGGCGGCATCCTGCAGTACGTTCTGCGTCAGCTCGCAGAAGCCTGATCGCAGGAGACGCGCTGAGGCGCTGTGAGTCTGTGACTCGCGGCAGTCGGTTCGTGCTGAGGCGCTGAACCGGAACACAGCGAGGGCCGGTGGGACTCTTCCCACCGGCCTTCGTCGTGCCCGGATGCGTGCGGCCGCGCCGTTGATCGAGCATCCCTCACCGTTCGTGTCACGTCCTCCACTCAGTTCGGCATCCGTCACCGTTCGTGACAAAAACACACCGCTGCCAAGGAATCCGTCACCGTTCGTGGCAAATCGCCTCGGTGCAGCGGTGCGCTGTGCGGCGAAGGGTGAGGGACGGTCGCTGTCGGTCAGTAGCTCGAGGGGGCGTGAGCGTTTCAGCAGCAACCGACGGTCGGGGATCGGTCGCCAAATGGGTCAAATCTGACGACTTCGGCCAGTATGCGCAAGTATTCGATGCCGGTTATGTTGCGCCTGCGGCACTCAGGTTTGAGGTGAATTACCTCAACTGACGATGCACCAAAATCACAGCTGGCGTGGACGAGCCGGGTTCAGCCCAACTCAGCTCCTCCTCCGATGCGCAAAAATTGGGTCTGCTGCTTTGAGACTCGGCTGATACTGGAATCTGGCTTGTGCCCGGGAAAGGAACTTGCCCGGGCACTCGACTCTGGCTACGGCTACTATTGTCGGCCGATAAAGTTCGCCGGTGATTCCTGAGTGATTCCCTTTGTGAAGCGTGACGGACGAAACGTACTGAGGAGGTGCGAGCTGTCACCTCGTAATTCGTCAGCGACGAGCCGTCCTAGCAGGGGAGCCATTGTCATTCCACTGTGAGTGACAAGCGAGTAAGCCCGGTGGTGTTCGTCGAGATAGCCGACGATGCTCAGTCCGTCCTCGGGGAAGCTGCGTCCGCTGAAGATGACCCTATCGACCGGAATGCGTTGTCCGAACACCGACTCGAGTTCGGCCTCCATGACGGCCCGGACCTCGTCGAGCAGCTCGTGACTCTCTCCTTCTTCCGTACGCGCTTCCACGGAAGGAATCTGGACGAACATGCTACCGTCGCGACGCGGACGAACGTTGATCTTGTCCGAAATGATGATCCGGTTGAGGTTCACGTCCGTGGGAGCAGTCACACCGAGCAGACTGTGCGTCCGTGGTCCGGGCTGAGACAGATCGGCCACGGGCAGCAGGAGACCCGATCGATCTGCGATAGCTCCGGAGTCTGCGCCGGCTGCGATGATCACTTGGTCGAAGTTCCGAGTGCCTCCGTCGGCGAATTCCACGGCCGCCCCGTCTGCGTTGGTCTCCACGCGGATGACTTCTGCAACTTCCGGTGCAATGCCGGCCTCGTCGAGGAAGCCCTCGACGAGGCTGCCGAACGCTTCGTTGTCCAGGTGGGCTTCGAGAGGAAAGAACAAGCCTGAGTCCGTCGGCCAGTTGACGGTGGGTTCGAGCTCGCGTAGGCGGTCGGAGCCGATTCGCTCGACCGGGTAGTCGAGCTCAGCCGATTCAGTGAATCTCTCGTCATATCCGGTCACGTTGTCCGGCGAGCTGTCGAACATGATGCACCCGTGCTGGTGGAACCAGGTTCCATGACTGGCGAATCGTTTCTGGAACTCCTCGTGAGCTGCGATTCCGGCACGGTTGAGTCGGTGGTAATCGGCGGGCAGCTTGTGGTTGGCGTTGATCCAGGCGAATGACCGACTGCTTGCTTGTGCGTAGGGGCCGGTCTTGTCGACGATCGTGACGTCATGGCCGTCTTCGACGAGGTTGAACGCGGTGGTGAGTCCGAGGACTCCTGCACCGACGACGAGTATCTTCATGAAAGGGCTCCTTCTTCTTCGGAGAGTGTTCGGGCTTGCGGTTTCTTCACGGCAAGCATGATCAGGTAGGCGATGAGGCTCGCGATGATGCCGAAGACTGCGTAGGGAATGGTGGTTCCTGCGATGTGGGCAACCGCGCATACGACGAGGCCGGCTGCCATAGAGACGTATCCGATTGAAACGTCGAGGATCCATTTGTTGGTCAGGACCATGCCGAGCAGGAACGGTACAGCCAGCATCGAAGCCGAGTAGGCGTAAGTGGCGACGAGCCAGTTGAGCGCTGTGGGGAAGACGATGGCAAGGACTGCAGCGATTGCAGAGACTGCGACGGTGCACCAGCGAGACATCGCAACGAGGTCGGAAGATGTGTCCTTGTTCTTGACGAATGCTGGCCTGAGATCATTGACCAAGTTGACCACGACCGAGTGCAGTGCCGACCCGGTGGTCGAGACGATCGTGGCCATGAGGAACGCACCGTAGGCCGCAATGAGCCAAACGGGCAGCTGGGCGAGGAACCACCCTGCCGCCTGTTCGCGGCCGTCGATGCCGAATTGGTCAGTCATGCTGCGAACTGAAGCCCCGATGATGAGCGCATAGACACCGGAGATTCCGATGAGGATGCAGCTGAGGTAGATGCCCTGTCGGGCCTGTTTGACGTTGCTGGCAGCGAAGATGCGCTGATAGTAGAGCTGGTTGGTCAGCGTTCCTGGAAGGATGGAGAACAGCCACAGCAGGATCGTCAATCCGCCGGCAGCAGTGAGTCCGGTGGGCATCGTGGTCAATTCGGCCGGGAGGTTCTTCACGATCGTCGACGGTCCGCCGGCGTTGATGATCGCGTATGCGCCGACAACCACTGATGCGATGACCATGAAAACGCCGAAGAAGAAGTCCGACCACGCGACTGACGTCAGCCCGCCGGGGAGGACGAAGGCGATGGAGACAACTGCCATGATGATGATCAACGGTGTGATCCCGATGCCCGTGACCGCGTTGAAGAGGTTGGCGAAGGCGATGAACTGTGTGGCCAACCAGCCGAATGGGACAACGATGACGGCCAGCGCGACCATGGAGAGCATGAGTCGGTGCTCGCCGTAGAGTTTCGTGAAGACTTCGGGGATGGTCGAGAACGTTCGGCGGCGCAGCCATCCTGCGAAGATCGCAATGATGAGGAGACCGACGATGACGAAGATCTCGTACCAGAACACTGATAGGCCCCATGCGTAGGCGATGCCGACGTGGGCGACGAGTACGCCGCCACCGACTGCGGTGGCGTATTGGGTGAAGGCGATGACGTAGAGCGGGAGGTTACGGCCGCCGACGACCCAGGAGTCATTGGATTTGGCTCGTTTGCCGACATAGAACGAGATGAGTGCGCCGATCCCGATGACGATGGCAGCAGTGACTGAGATGAGTACTGTGGTGCCGATGTTCATGATGAGCTCCGATCAAAGCGCTGAGAGTCCATGATGGCGATCGCATCTGATGAGGTGCCCGTTTCGACGAAGTCGCTGACGATGGAGCCCATCATCGGTGAGAATTTGAATCCTTGACCGGACATGCCCACAGCTAGAACGATGCGGGAGTCGGCGCTCGAGGGACCGACGATCGGTGCACCGTCGACGGTGAATCCTTCTGTCCATGTGGACACCCGGTAGGGAATGGGGTCGACTCCTGGCATGAGGCGGGCCACGGCGTGTTCGGTTGATTGGACGACTTCGTTTTCGATGAATCGGGGGAGGTCATCGACCGAGTCAAGTGTTTTCCAGGCGAGGTGGTGGGGAAGAATTTTGATTCCGAGTCCGTCGAGGGCAGGGAAGCAGGAGAATCCGCCTTCTGGATGTCGACGGATGGAGATCGGCATGTGTTCTGGCGTGTGCAATGGGACGTCTTTGGCTGGGAACCACATGGCGACCAAGCGCAATGCTTCGACGGTGCTGGAGTCGAACTCGGTCAGTTCGTTCACCCACGGGCCGGTGGAGACGACGATCTTGTCGAACGCGTGAGCGCCATCGGCGGTGTCGACCATGACCGAGTGGCTCAGTGATCGGATGTTGAGCACTCGGGTATAGGGCTTGAAGTTGGCCCCGAGTCGCTCGGCTTCCTTGCGTGCAGCCAGTACAGCAGCTTCTGGTCGAAACACTCCGGCAACCGGATCGAAGACGCCGACTTCGTCGCTGTCGAGCCCGAACTGCGGGTACCGCTTCGCCATCTCCGTTTGCGAGAGCACTTCGTGGTCGAGGTCCGCGGCCTGAGCACAGTCGATGACGGCGGCAACGTCTTCGATGTCGGGATGGCCGATCATGAGACCTCCGCACATGGTGAGTACGGAGGTGTTCTGATTCGACTGTAGCTCCTGCCACTTGTCGAAGGACTTCCTCAGGATGGGCACATACTCCGGGCCCTCTTTATAGATGGTCCGAAAGATTCGCGACTCGCCAGCCGATGCGCCTCGGTCGTTGGGGGAGTTCCACTGGTCGAATACGGTGACGTCGTATCCGCGTGTGGCGAGTTGCCATGCGGTCATTGTTCCGATGATGCCGGCTCCGACGACGGCGATTTTCTCGGGGTTAGCTGTTGTCAATTTGACTGACCTCCAGAGTCATATTTCGGGGGTGGATGTAGAACTCGGCGACCTCGATGATGGAGTCATCGGCCAAGTGAGTGGTGCGCTGTTGGCAGACGACTGGTTCCGAGGAAGAAATTTCGAGGTGGCTGGCATCGAACGTCCCCAGGAGAGCTGCTCTGAGGACGGTGTTTGCCCGTCTGATCCCAAGGCCGAGTGAGTTGTAATAGGCGATCGTGGTCAGGTGCTCCAGGTTCTGCGAGAGGACTTCTGGCGCACGGCTGAGATTGATGCAGCACCGTTCGAGAGCCAGTGGTTGACCATCAGCGCTGTACTTCATCCTCGTCAGCGCAGCAGTTGGTTGCCCTTTTGGGAACACGTTCCGGCTGAGTGGAAATGATTCGGCTGAGGAGACTTCGACGCTGACGACTTTATGGTCGCCGTCGACTTCAGGGCTGGTCAGCGAAGGATCCATCATCCGGAGCAGGTTGGTGCGCAGGCCAGTTGAGGCGACTACCGTTCCGGAACCGCGTTTGCGAGAGACGAGGCCAGCTTCAACCAGGGCGTTCATGGCCTTCTGCACGGGGTTGCGACTGACGCCAAAACGCTCCATGAGTTCCTTCTCCGTGGGGAGTTTCTGCCCCACGTCGAAGAGCCCTCTGTGGATGTCTGCTTCGATGCTCTCGCGGATCTCTAGGTGCTTCGCCGTCGCCATACTGTGATGCTAGACACGTTCAAACGTAATGACAATAGGTTATAAGTAATTACTTTTTGGTGCCGGCCGGACGCGCGCAGTTGGTCTTGGATGTTCGTCGGCGGCGGGACTCGATGCTGTGCGATCGAGGGGTGGGGAAGTGCCCAGGCTTCCCGCTCATGCGAATGGGACTGCGAAATGTTGCGGCGTCTCTGCGGCTTCTTGGAAGGGGAGGTTCCATCGTGCCGCTTGGTCGAGCCGTGCCTGGTCTCGGGCTGTGAGGCAATTCTCGAAGTGTCTGATCGGCTTATATGCAAGTAGCGAATCGGCGGTGATTTGAAAGCACCCAAGCTGAGCCATTGCGGAGTTCGCGCAATAGTGTAGTGTGTATCACGTTGTACGGACATTCGGATGTTAGGACTTTATCTGTGAGTAGACTCGACCGCACTCCCGATGGTGTGGTGCATCGCCTTCTGATTGATCCCGCCATGAAGCGCGATCTGGCCGCGAGCTTCGAATACTTCATCGAAGTCAACAAAGTCCACATCGCCATGTTGCAACTGGTTGGCGAGCTCGATGCGCGGACAGCATCGGCCTTGAACACTGCAAACGACGCCATTCTCGGCGAGGGCGCGCAGGCGTTGCCCTTTGACCCGAGGCACGAAGACCTCTACTTCACCATCGAAGCGGCAGTCATTGCCAAGGTGGGTCCAGAGATCGGTGGCTCAATGCATACCGGTCGAAGCCGCAACGACATTCTCGCGACTATTGCTCGAATGCGGATGCGAGAAGAACTGATTGAAGTTCTCGAACTCGTTAACCGACTTCGAGACACCGCGCTGTGTCTCGCTGACCGGCACGAGCGAGATGTGGTCAGCGGGTATACCCATCTCCAAGCAGCTGAGCCGATTACGCTGGCTCACTATTTTGCTGCACTGTTCGAGGCCATTCAGCGGGATCATCAAAGGATCCTTGCGACTGCAGAGAGAGCCAACCAGTGCCCTCTGGGCAGTGGGGCCATGGCTTCGACGACGTTTCCCCTCGACAGAGAGTTTACGGCAGAGGCGCTTGGGTTCGACGGGCCGATGGATAATTCACTCGACGGGGTCGCTTCACGCGATTACGCGGTCGAGGCGCTTGGCGCATTGGCGATCCTCACGAACAATCTCAGTCGCTTCGGGGCTGAACTGCAAGTTTGGGCGACCGCTGAGTTCGGCTACCTTGAGGTCGATGCCGACATCGCCGTGACGAGTAGCATCATGCCGCAGAAGAAGAACCCTGTGACGCTCGAGCACATCAAGGCGAAAGCCGCGCATGTCGAGGCTGCTTGGATTTCGAGCCTCACGGCACTCAAATCCGCTCCTTACTCTCATTCGCGCGATCCAGTGTCGAATCACTCAGCTGGGTCTGGAATGGCATTGCCGAGGCGAAGGCTTCGATCGAACTCTTCACCCACACTCTCGAGCACATGTCTTTCGATACCGAACTCATGCGACGTCGTGCATCGATGAACTTCAGCTGCGTGACCGAACTTGCGAACGGCATCGTCCGAGAGCACGATCTGTCCTTCCGAACGGCCCATCACATCATCGGGACGCTAGTGAAGGACACCCTGGCAGCAGGAAGGGCTTCCGAATCCATCACCGCCGAAGACATTGCCGCTGCATCCGAAGACGTCGTCGGCTACCGCCTCCATGTCTCTGAGGACATGGTCGCAAAAGCTCTCGATCCGGACCAGAACGCGCAAGCTCGTGTGACTCACGGTGGACCTGCGACTAAAGAGACCGGACGTCAACGACGTGTCGAAAAGGACGTACTTGCTCGCGATCGGGCTTCGGTAGCTCGACTGATCAAACAGAGGAAGGAGGGGCAAGCCATGATGAAGCACCGTAAGCTGATACCAACGGAAGGTAGACAGCGAAGTGACAGAGCAACAGTTGGATGAAACGAGCGCGGAACCTCTCCATGCGCAGTTGCGGAAGATCTTCATCGAGAAGATTCGCACTGGCAGCTGGGAACCCGGAGAACGAATCACAGCAGAGTTGGAGTTGAGCGAAGAGTACAAGGTAAGTCGCTCAACGATTCGTCAAGCCGTGCTGGCGTTGGTCAACGAAGGGTATCTTTCTCGCAAACGCGGAAGGGGTACATTCGTGAACCCGGAGAAGCGAGATCTTTCAGTCTTGGACCTGAAGTTCTCGATTCCTTCCGACTCGGAGCACCAGCTCCTGAAAGTCGCTGCGGACCAGGTCAATTCGACCATGGCACGCCATCTATCGGTAACGGATGACGAGCCACTCACATTGTTGCAGCGTGTGCGCTATATCGACGGTGAGCCCGCCGCGCTAGAGTCTTCCTGGCTCGTTACCCGTCGTTTCCCCAACTTGTTGAACTCAAATATGTCACTGCCTCTGTGGGACATCCTGCAGAACGATTTTGATACACAGATCAACTATGACAGCACCGCGATCGAACCGGTGATCCTCACTGAGGAAGAAGAGCATCTGCTCTCCTGCCCGACCTCGCCGACAGCAGCCCTGCTGATTACACGATTGGGCTCGACGAGTGACGGGCAACCGGTGGTCTACAGTCAAAGCCTCTTCCGTGGAGACACGAGCCGAGCGATATTCCGCTCGAATGCAGGCGGTCACTGACCGTTACTCGAACAATGAGAACCTGAAATTTGGGTAGCGGCAACAGAACTGTCGCGCACACAGTTCGCTCCACAGCGCTGATTGGTAGGCATCGATCTACAAACACACCAGCCTGTTCAAGGGAGCCCTCATGTCTGAACCCACACTCTATTTGGCGACCAACGCCTTGGTCCTCACCGCGACAGTTCTCTTTGCAATTTGGATCAGTCGGAAATCACGAAACGCCGAAGGATGGTCCGTCGGTGGGCGCAGCCTCCCGTTCATTGTGGTTCTCTTGACTCAATTCGCCACAGCCTCGGGTGGAGGAATGCTCGTCGCTCAAGTGGGCCTGGGCTATCAGTTCGGGTGGGGAGTAATCACATATGGACTCTTCTCTGCCGGCGGAGTAATGGGGCTCATCTTCTTAGCAAAATGGCTTCGCGCTCACGATTTCGTCAGCCTGCCAGACATAATCAAGAAGCTCTACGGTAATCACAAGTTCTTGACTACGATCATCACATTGATGACCATGGTCGTCCCTTTCGGCTGGCTGTGCACGCAGCTCGTTGCTTTCGCCAATCTCTTTAGTACGTTCACTGGCATCAGTCCGACTCTCCTCGCCATCGGATTTGCGATCGTCGGACTTATCTTCATACTGCCAGGAGGAATGACCTCGGTGGCCTGGACAGATGCCCTGTTCGGAGGGCTCATGGTGATCATGGGTGTCACGACGGTGTTTTTCGCCCTCAACAGCTCCGGCGGGTGGACAGAAGTCATGGCAACGGCCACACCGGAACGCTCCAGCTGGTACGGCTTCATTGCTCCTGGCCTACTCACCATCGCGCTGTGGTTCATGTCCGTATTGCCAGGGACGATGACAAACCAGATGTACTTCCAGCGAATCTACGCCGCAAGCACGCTCAAAGCCGTAGTATGGTCGCTCATCGGCACTGGCGTTCTGCTCCTAGGCACCAAGTTTTATGCAGCCATACTTGGCATGTCTGCATACTCGATGAACCCGGATCTCGCCAACCCCGAAGACGCCGCCGGCACCGTCATCTCTCAAATGCCGCTGATCCTCGCCGTCCTCTATTCGACCTTTATCTGTGCGACACTGTTGTCGACCGTGACCAGCGCTGTTCAGTCGGTTGTCGTCAACGTGACACAAGACCTCGTGAAGTCATACTCAAAGACGGAGGTTTCACCTGGCCGAGAACTGTCGCTTTCACGAGTGTTCAGTGTGGTGGTCCTTGCTCTCGCACTTGTACTCTCACTAGCATTCCCCGGTGCGCTCGATTGGATCGTTGCCTCTTACGCATATTCTGCAGCTGGACTATTCTGTCCCATTTTCCTCGGTTTCATGCTTCGACGTACTAGCTTGCTCGGGCCGAGTAGTGCCATTGCTGGAGTTCTAGGCGGAGTCGCGGGAGCTGCAATTGCTCAGGCAGTCGGCTCGGTGGTTCCCTATGCGATGGTGGGTCTTGTCGTCTCGGCCGCAGCCATGCTGATCGTCGGAGCATCCACGCCTCGTCGGATGACCTCTGACCAAGAGATTGATGCCACTGCGGTCGTCTGACCACAAGCGGGGAGGTCGGGCCGGCCACTTTCGCTGCTGGCTCGATCTCCGCCCGGGCCGGAGATCCGGGACAAGATGTCGATCGTAACTTCCAGTGTGCCTGTTTTGCTCTACTCAGCGCTGAGGGCGGTACTGATAAAGAGCGGCCTAGATTAGATTGCAGTGGCCACGTCCGGGAGGCATTCCATTTCAACGTTCAAGTCTCGCCAGGCGATTCCGATTGTAGAGATCGGGACCTCCAGACGGACCCTCTTCGACTGATTGTTCGATCGATACAGCTAGACCGGGCTCGATGCGCTTGACCTGGTGCCAGGCGTCGAAATGATGGCCAACAGGCACAACTACCCAGAAGGCCAATTGCAGCTTTCGGTTTCGTGCTTTGGCAGAGGGGCAGACGACAACCCGATGCTCGGGAACTCCGATACCCAACACACTCGTCGATCTGGAGCCGCCCACCATCCTCGTGAAAGCTCGAGCGATTCGCGGTGGGTGTCTGATAACTGCGCTTATCGGGGCATGGAAGACGTGCGGTGTCGCGTGAGCCTGAGTGTGCGGAAATTCGGGAGTCAGGCAGCGCTCACCATTAGCTCGACTGCTCAGCCTGTCGATCTCACCGTGCCGCCGATGGCGGCGCGAACACTCCGTCTGTTGGGGCATCCCAATACTCTGTGAGTCTCTGGCCGTAGACGAAACACAGAGGGCCCTGAACATTAGAAAAGCACGTCCTGTGATGCAAATGTGACTGTCCGCAACACTAGTTGTCAGTACGATGGAAGAACTAACTATTCCTAGCGAGGAGAATCAATGTCGACTTCACCCGCGTCTGAGCCAACCAATCCGAAGGCGAATAGTGAACAGCACGACCGTATCCCTGAGGCTCCGTCATCAACGGGGGAGTGGGGCTCGAAGGACTTCAGCAGAGGGACTTTCTGGGTGCTCATCATCAGGGGAATTGTCGCAGTCGTTCTAGGATTACTTTTAATTCTTGCGCCCTCTGCAGTCGTCGTGATCCTAGGAATCAGCATCGGCGCGTGGCTGTGCGGCGACGGTGTTCTGACGATACTCAACTCAATCACTTCGCGAAAGAACGGCGACAGTTGGGGCTGGGAACTTGCGTCGGGCATCGCTTTCGCACTCATCGGCGTTGTCATCGTGTTGCTGCCGAGCATTTTTACAGTTGTCACCGGGAGCGTCATCCTTTGGATGGTTGCTTTTGGGATACTCACCCGAGGGATTCTCGGCCTGTTCTCACAGTCACTAAGACGGTGGTCGAAGGTGATGGCAGTTGTGGATATCGTCTTCGCCCTGGCTCTGATGCTCGCCTTGCTCTTCAACCCGACGGCGACAGTCGTTGCACTTCTTCTGATTGTCGGAGTTTATGCCATAGTTCTTGGACTTATTATGGTGACAACGGCGATTTCCATTCGATCACAGGCAAAGCAAAGGGCCGTGCAATGAGTTGCCAGATCAACGCCTTCAGTGCGGTTGGCTGTAATTTCACCAGGAGTGACCGATGACTCGGTTCTTAATCCACACTGCAATATCTTTCGTGCTTTCAGGGGTTGCCTTTATACTTGCGACTGTTTTGATCGACGGCGTGGATCTGGAGTTCAGTGGGTTCGTCATCGCGGTAGTGGTTTTCACTGTGGTGCAAGCCCTCATGGGACCGTTCGTTTTCAATGTTGCTCGGCAATACGCTTCGGCAATTCTGGGTGGAATCGGCTTGGTCTCCACATTGATTGCTCTGGCCGTAGCCATGCTGTTTCCTGGCGGATTGCGAATCTCCGGAGTTTCCACGTGGATCTCAACAACGGTGCTCGTGTGGGTGGTCACAGCTTTGGGGACATGGATTCTCGGTTACTTCATATTGGAACGATGGTGGGACCACCGCAAAGTTCCACGTCGCGAGAAGTGAGTCTCCTTATCCCCTGACTCAAAACCTTCAAACCCGCGCGCTTGGGATCTGTGATTCCAGAAGATCGACAACGGTCGGGCTCAGCCATTGACGGCAATTGCAAAGTCGAGATCGCTGCACAACTTCAGCAATCACGTTGTGGACTACGGACAGTCCCAATGAAAGTCGATCACCTGTGCCAGCAAAATTCGGTACCACGAACCGTTGCGTAGATGTGTTTATGGACCGCAAAACGTGAGTGCAACCGAGACTTCGCTGAGCACAGGTGCCCAAATGCATCATCACCAAGCCAACATGGAAGCTATTGGTCGATGAGTCCTGATTTCGCGATCGACCACATTGCAAAAACATCAACAGCGATGATCAGGATCGCCCAGAGAGGGTAGAGGGGGAGGAAGAAGAAGTTGGCACCTGCGCTTAGGCACAAAAAGATCAGAGATACCACGGCAGCAACGCGACTTCCGACTGCCAGACCGATGCCGGTCACAATCAACAGGACTGCCAGGACGAGATGGATCCAACCCCAAGTAGTGAAATCGAATGCGAAAATGTAGTTTGGCAATGTGAGGAATAACTCGTCATTGATCAGCGCGGCGAGGCCTTGAATACCCTGCATGATGCCGACCAGGACTTGTATGGCGACAGCTAATGCGACCCCACCTTGAGACCAACCGATCACGGCCGTCTGCCGAGTGTTCCTTCGAGTTGGCGTTTCCTTGTTTTCAGTCATTTCTGCCTGCCTTGCTGCCAGCGGCGAGTCGATCGACGCTGGATCTCAATTTCGAATGACGAAGTTGTGGATGTCCAATCGCAATGGGTGCGTTTAGATAATCTAATCGCCCGTATTTACACGGATTCGACGGATCACCCCTAACAGGTGAATTCCTCGGAGGATCGGGCGCAGACGAGAAGCAGAAGCTTAAGCTGGGGCCGTGGACATGCCCAGACACGGAAAAGTGAACCGGCTTCTACCGCGCGAAACCTTAATCATCGTCACGGTGGCTGGCATCATTGTCGCGGCATTGGGATTGCGTGCCTTCGCTGACATCATCGCTCCCGGCCTGCTGGCTCTAATCCTTGTTATCGCTGTCCAGCCGTTGCGAGCCAAGGCACTCGCGCTGAAAGCTCCAGCATGGCTGGCCACTTTGCTCACATTGATCGCGCTCTATTCCATTGTGGCTGGCTTCACGCTCATGATTGTGCTCGCGGGCGGGCACTTCGTCACGGTGCTGAGCGACTACAAGCCCTACTTGCAGGAGCTTGTCGACGACGCTGGCTATGCCCTCGCTCGGACGGGAATTGGTTCAACACCAATCGAGTCTGCGCTGAGTTCAATCGACATCAGTAAGTGGATCGGATTTGCGACCAGCCTCATCGGTGGTGCCGCGGGACTGCTGTCCAGCGCCACGTTCATTGTGATCCTCCTGTTCTTCGTCGCTCTTGACGCTGGGTCATTCGTCGAGAAGCTGCGCTGGGTGCCCGCAAGCGGTTCCCGAATGGCATGCGCATTTGCCATCTTCGCCAAAGGCACCCGTGACTATTCTCAAGTGTCGACGCTGTTCGGCTTGATCATCGCTCTCATCGATGTCGCCGCGCTATACGCCCTTGACATTCCGGACCCGTGGATGTGGGGGATGCTCGCGTTCCTGACCAACTATATTCCGAACATCGGATTCATCATCGGCGTCATTCCGCCAACCTTGATCGCCCTCATGGAGCATGGGCCGGGTACTGCGCTGACAGTGGTGATCGTGTACTCAGTGGTCAACTTCGTCATCCAGACACTCATCCAACCGCGGATTGTTGGGAATCAAGTCGGGCTCTCTGGCACTGTCGCGTTCCTCTCACTCGTTTTCTGGGCAATGATCTTCGGCGGTATCGGAGCGGTGCTGGCAGTGCCGTTGACGCTCCTCGTCCGAGCGATCTTCATCGATGTCGTGCCCGAACGAGCGTGGATCTCACGCTTGATATCCAGTGACAATTCGGACGGGGGCCAGAAATGACCGATGACGAAGAACTCGTCCGACTGCGCACCGAGGTCGCAACCTTACGTTCTGCACTCGAGGCGCAGACGTCGTCAAGCACGACCGGCACGACTGCTGCCGAATCGAATCGGACCCGCCTGATCTTCGCCGGTATCCTCATTGCAATGGGCGCGGTGTTAGCGCCGATTTCCGTGGTGGCAATATGGGCACACGATGTAGTCGGTGACACTGACCGCTACGTGGAAACCGTGACACCGTTAAGCTCCAGCCCCGCAGTGAAGGCCGCGATCACCGATCGTGTTGCTGAGGTAATCATCGAGTCGTTGTCGGTTGACGAACTCGCCGCTTCAGCGCTTGGAGCCGTGGCGCAGCAAGATTTCGTACCGCCCAAAGCAGCACCATTGATACCAGGACTGGAAGCGCCCGTCGCTAGCGCCATTGGCAATTTTGTCCATGGAACGGTGGAGGAGGTTGTTGACTCAGAAGGTTTCGAACAGGCCTGGGTGGCGGCGAATCGAGAGGCCCATGAGCAAGTGGTTGCACTTTTGACGAACGAGAACAGCGAGGATATTGATGTTCCTGATGGCCAGGTGAGCATCAATATCGCAGGGTTCGTCGACGCAGCAAAGAACCTGCTGATCGACCGTGGATTCGAGATGGCCGAGCGGATCCCAGAGATCAACGCCAGTTTTGCTGTGTTCCACTCAGCTTCGTTGTACAAAGCGCAGACTGCGTTCAGTTTGCTCGACACCGGTGCCCGTGTCCTGCCCCTGCTGGCCTTGGCCTTTCTTTGTGGAGGTATTTTGGTGGCACCAAGTCGCCGAGTTGCGATACTCGGGACCGGAATCGCCGTCGCGGCGATGATGGTTGCCTTGGGTATTCTGCTGAACATCGTCAGGCCGTTCTACCTTCAAGCTGTTCCTGATGACGTGCTTCCCAACGCTGCGGCAGCAGTCGTCTTCGACCAATTCACACAGTTCCTCACAACCTCACTACGTGCTGTTGCTGTCATCGCTCTCGTCATTACCGTGGCAGCGTTTCTCCGCGCTGAACGCGGCGCTGGAAAGATGATCAGAATAGGAGCTGGGCGAGCAATAGTACGCGCCCGCGAAAGATTCAGCCTGTTTCGCGGCCCTGCCTCAAGGTTCATCACTCGCTACAGAAAGCTCGCTCGCACGGCTGTGATTGCCGCCTGTGCCATGGTCTACATTCTTCTTCCGCATCCGTCAGGAGCTAGCGCGCTGGCGATTGCGATTGCCATGGTGATTTGTTTGACAATAATCGAACTGTTCGTCGCCGGCCGTCCAGCTCTGGCCAATCCACGAGGTCAGACCGGTTCCGTGGCGGCGAACACATCAAAGGAGGCGCAAGATGACATCTTTGGCGACAGCTCTTGGAGACGTGCTCCCCACGGCTCTCGGCGTAGCACTGAGTCCATTGCCAATCATCGCAATAGTCCTCATATTGATGTCGACGAAAGCCGGACGCACTGGGCCCGCATTTGCCCTAGGGTGGGTGCTTGGTTTCACCGTCGTGGCAACTGTTGTTCTCGTCGTCGTGGGGTCCGGAGATGTTGTCTTCGACGACTCCGCATCGTCATTCCCATCAGCGATCAAGCTGGCACTTGGCATCGTCTTCGCCTTGTTGGCTGCCAATGTCTGGCGGAAACGCCCACGTGAAAATGCTCCTGCATCACAACCAGGATGGATGACCAAGCTCGACACTGCCAAACCATTGTTTGCGTTGTCGATCGGGGCATTGCTTTCAGGAGTCAATCCAAAGAATCTGGCACTGACGGTGACGGCTGCGATGGCGATTGCCACTGCAGAGTTACACCCGACGCAAGAAGTCGTGAGCCTGATAGTCTTTGTCGCTATCGGAAGCATCTCCATCGTTGGTCCAGTGGCCGCATATCTGTTTGTGGGAGAGCGCATGACTCCTGTCCTGCAGAAGTTGAAGCGGTTTATGGAACAGCACAACACGGCGATCATGTTAGTAGTTCTCTCGTTGCTTGCCCTATCCAATTTGGGCAAGGGCATCGGTGGTCTCATCGGATGATTGCTCGACGACTCCGTCGTGCATGTACCTGTTGCCGTCTCCGGTGGCGGTCGGACTGAGTTCCTTCCCACCCTTTCCGGGTGAAAACACCTCATTGACGGCGATTTCGGGCGCATAGTGGAGTTCGAAGACAGGGTTCAACTGTCAGTACAGGAGACCGTAGCTGTGCAAGCGCCACTCGTCGGAGTCACTAGAAAGAACATCGTTCGCGAACTGTCTGCGGGCATCACGCTCATTGCGATTGCGATCCCTCTCAACATCGGCTATTCCCAGATAGCGGGCCTGCCTGCAACAGCAGGGCTGTACGCGCTCGTCGTGCCCACCATTGTCTATGCCTTAATCGTCTCCAGCCGACAGCTCGTTGCGTCTCCGGATGCCGCTGCTGCCGCACTGGTGGCATCCAGCATTGGCGGACTCGCAGTCGCCGGCTCCGAGAACTATGCGGACATGGCATTGGCTCAAGCCATCATCAGTGGTGTCTTGCTCATTGCCATGTCAGTTCTGAAACTCGGATTTCTTGCAAACTTTCTGTCGAAACCAATCCTGGTCGGCTTCGTCGGCGGTCTTGCTCTTGACATACTCGTGTCCCAGTGCGCCAAGATGCTCGGAATCAAAATTGACTCTGGAGGCGAGTTCGTCGAGAAGCTCGCAGGGTTGATCACAGGATTGCCGGAAACCAATCTCGTCTCGCTGATGATCTCTGTAGGAGTTGTGCTGGTACTGATCGGCGGGCGTAAACTCCTCCCTCAGGTTCCCTGGGCACTGATCGCTATGATCATCACGACCGTCATCGTCGCACTCACGCACGCAGACCGGGCAGGAGTGTCGGTCCTTGGTCCTGTTCCTTCTGGTCCGCCGCCTTTAACGTGGCCACAGCTAGAGTGGCTCGATTGGCTGGCACTCGTCCCGTCGGCTATCGCGCTGACGATGGTCACGGCTGCTGAAGGGTTACTGGTGTCAAGGTCATATGGGGAGCGTCGCGGCTACCCGACGCAACCAGACCGAGACCTTCTAGCATTCGGCGTCGGCAATTGTGCAGCAGGATTGAGTGGAGCGTTCGTCATGGGGTCGTCGACGAGTCGTACCGCAGCAATGGACCAAGTCGGCTCTCGAACTCAGTTACCCTCGATAGTGCTCGCAGTCGGGACGCTCCTCCTCTTACTTTTCGGTACCTCGCTTCTGGCAGAGATTCCCTCCCCGACAATCGGCGCGATCGTGGGAGTTGCAGTCATTCCGTTGCTAGGCGTGCGGGACTTTATGTCTATCGCCAAGAAGGACCGGTTCGAACTCGCTATCGGCGCGGTCTGTTTCCTCGTGACGTTGCTCATCGGCTCGATACCAGGAATTCTGGTCGCGTTCGTCTTGGCTTTGATCAATCTCGCCAAACGTAGCGCTTCTCCGGCGATCGATGTTCTGGCCGCCAACGACAATCCGAGTGAATCACTCTTAGAATCGGCTCCGCGCGGACAGGTGACTGCTCCTGGAGTCATCGTCATTCGAATGGCTGCCCCCATCTTCTTCGCCAACAGCAACGAATTCTCCCAGGCAGTAAAGGGCGCGGTCACTGCGGCCAAACAGAACGGTGATCACGTGCATTCAGTCGTCATCGACATGGAAGCAGTCACTGACGTCGATGTCACGGCCGCAGAGTCGATGGAAACTCTGCGTGAGTGGCTTGACCATAATGATCTCCGGCTGGCTTTCAGCCGAGTCCGAGACAATGCCAAACCACGGTTACACCGCATGGGAATCCTGCGTGGAAGCGATGCTATTTATGACACGAACCGCGCTGCAGTATCCTCGGTTTCGAACTCTGACCCAGCGTGAGTTGCGACGATGTTTGCCCTCATAGGGTCACTGCTACCGATGGTCTTCGGAATTGTGATCAGTCCGATTCCGATCATGGCTGTTGCCATCATTCTCTTGTCTCCGCAAGCGAAAAGCGCGGGAATCGGTTTCGCATTCGGATGGATCGTCGGAGTCTCAGCGGTTGTCGCTGTATTCTGCTCTCTTTCATCCGTTGCTCCAGAGCTTCCAGCAGACACCGGACTCGTTCGAAGCGGCATCGATATTGTGCTCGGAGTCGCATTGGTCGGCGTAGCACTTCGACAATGGCGATTGAGGCCGAGCAAGAACGAGAGCGGCTCCTTACCTGGTTGGTTGGCAAAGGTGACGAGCATGCATTGGGGCGGAGCCTTGTTGTTAGGTGTCGCTCTGTCTGCTTTCAATCCCGAGAATCTCCTCATGGCCGCCAGCGCAGGCGTCTTAATCGGAGCGGAAGACCTGGATCTGATGTCGCAGGTGGGCACTATCGTCGTATTCTCAGTGCTTTCAGCGTCCTCGGTCGTGGTCCCCGTCATTGGCTACTTCACAGCAAGGGAGTTTCTGGCACCGCGACTACAAGCAATACGTGACTGGCTTGCCCGTGAGAATACAGTGATTATGGCCGTACTATTGGCGACCATTGGACTGGTCGTCTTAGGCAGGGGCTTCGCGTATCTCTAGGGCCGGTACAGAACAGATTGTTCATCACATCTCGTTGGCTCGACTGGGAGGTCAGTTAGACATGCACATCGTCGGGCTTGCACCCGAAGAGGAACCATCATGGACCTAACTTCGCTCCTTCCTGACTCGATCACGTGGGTACGCATACTTCTCATGATCGTAGTTCTTGTTGTCGGTTGGATACTTTCCCGACTATCGCGCCGCGGTGTCACTCGATTACTGCGACGTTTGAGCGGCATCACGCCCACGATGGTGACGGTGATCGCACGGCTGACCGGATACACGATTATCCTTGTCGCTGTCGGAATCGCCTTGGCGCTTCTAGGAGCTGACATCCAACCGCTGCTTGCTGTCGTCATCGTCGTCGGCGTCGTTCTCATCCTTGTTCTTCGAGGCGCTTCAGAGAACTTCGCGGCAGGGGTCCTCATCCAATCTCGTCGCACGCTCGATGTTGGTGACGAAGTGCAGATAGACAGTCCGGCAGGTGCTGTGGTCGGCCGAGTCCTTGAACTCAACGCACGGGCAGTCGTCGTCCTCAGCAGGGATGGTCGGACGATACATGTACCGAATGCCAAAATTCTCTCCGACTCTGTTGTGAATCACTCCCGGCATGGTTGTCGGCGAAGCAGCGTTCAGATCCGCTTGCAGGTGTCGCGGAACTATCTCGAATCCACGATTCGTTCCATTGGAGCCGCCATTGATTCAGCTCCTGGAGTCGTCACCACGGCTCCATCTCGGATCCTTATCGTGACAATGTCGCCGAGCAAGGTGACGCTTGAGGGACAATTCTGGCACCGCCCAACCGAAGATGTGACTGTTAAATCAGCGGTCGTGAAGTCTGTCTTTGCCGAGCTTGATTCACAGGGTTACATGGCGACAGTCACTAGTGAGCCGGGAGAGCCACCGTTGGTTCCCCCTGAAGCAATTTAGAGCTCAGTCGGCAAGTATCCTGCTCTCTCTCAAACTATTCACAAAAACCGTTGCGCCAGTTATTGTGAAATTGTGGCTTCATTCAACGTCGATGCACTTCACGTAGGTCGGGGGCAACAAACTGCACCCGGTGAAAATTGTGGAGTTTCGGGACGAGAACGAGTGGCCGAAATTATCGAGAGTTGCGTTCATGCGAACCGAGTAACGGTAGTCTCTGCTCCCAGCGGGTTTGGGAAAACAACGGAGGTAGAGCATTGGGCTTCAAAATACTCCGCAGACGCTATTTGGCTGACACTCGGGCGATTCGATAGCGACGTAAGATCTCTTGACCGACATTTGCTACGAGTATTGCAGACCCATTTTCCTCACGATACCTTCCTGGACGACTCTGACTTCCATGATCCAGCCCGCGCCTACCGTGCGGTCTACCAATACTTCGAAACGACCCGCCGACCACTGATTCTCATCATCGATGATGCGCATCGAGCGCTCGGGGCAATCAATGATGGCATCGTCGGCGCACTCATCGAGGATGCCCCCGAAGCACTGCGTATGATTGTCATCGGCACGACATACTTGGATTTGGCGTTCTCACGACTACTTCTTTACCAGCCAGAGACCAAAATCGACTCCAGAATCCTGGGATTCACCGAACTTGAAATCCGAAACCTCGTCGCAACGTCTGGTTCGACGTTGACGCCGACTGAAATATACGCACACACTCAGGGATGGCCGATCGCTGTTCGGCTACTTGCTTTCACTGGTGCACCTCCAGGTGAGGGCGTCACTATCCAGAACGTGGAGATCAGTGAGCAGCTCGGCGACTATATCGAACGTCATGTGTTGGCGACACTGTCATCAGAAACTGCCTTACTTCTTTTAGAGATGACCGTGTGCGAAGAGCTGACGTCACAGATTGCTGAGGCGATCACCGGCAGCCCCGGCGCTGGCCGGACACTAGCGGAGTGCGCCCAGCGAGGGCTATTCCTCACCCAGCGATATTGCGGATCTACTGTCTACTACCGTTGGAACACTGTGTTCGCCCACCAGTGTCGCCTGATTTTGAAGAGAACTGATCCAGTCAAGTTGGCTGAATTGCACCTCCGGGCGGCTGAAGTCCTCGAAGTCGACCAACCTCTGCACGCAGTGGAGCACGCGCTGTCTGCCGGCTCTGCATCGAGAGCCTCCGATATACTTCTGCGCCACTGGCTTGGCCTGATCGTCGGCAACGATGCTGCGGCGGTCGAGAGAATCTGCGCCATGTTCCCCAACCCTCATTCCGACGATCCCCGAGTGCTATTGGTCCGCGCATGCGCGCAGGAAGTGATGGGCGAGCACGCGCTGTCTCGAAGCCTGTTTGCACGCGCGACAAATCTCTTACGATATGACCATGGTTTAGTGGGCAGCAACGAGACTCTCCTGCTCGCCAGACTTCTCTTGGTCGACGACATAGAGTCAAGCGCACAGTCGAGCGACGAGATTCGGCACCTCTTAGAGACTTCGGAGATCCTGACCACGGTCGATCGAGCCTCTCTTCTCTACTTAGTGGGGTGGACTGAACTGCGCCATCGTTCGAATCCTGATCTGATCGAAGAGTACTTGGCCATGGCAGCGCGGGACGCTCAAGCGAGTCACGACCAGCCGCTTCGTCGAAAGGCACTGGGGCAACTCGTTCTGGCTCACGCGTGGGCAGGCCACCACCAGCAAGCCCTCCAGGCTGCGGACGAAGCAGACCAAGACGTTCCGAAGACAGTCACCCCTTGGGACTCTTACGCCGGTGGGGGGCTGCTACTCGGGCGTGGGTGGGTAGAGTATTGGTCCGCAGACGCAGATGCCGCCTACGAGTCGTTTCTCAGCGTCATCAAATCCGACGAGTCAAGAACGACTTTCGGGAGCTCCGCTCGGATGATGCTTGCGGCTGCTGCTGCCTCATCTCGCAATCCGCGCTTTTGCCGACGCGCCGCGTCCGAACTCCACTCCATAACAACTGAAAAGACACAAGAGGTACGGTGGGGCGCGCTGAAGGAGTGCGGCGTTGCGATGCTCGAAGAAGCTGCGGGACACAGGAAACGTGCAATGGCCATCGCCCAGTCTCATGTAGGAACGCCTGAGCTTCCGTTCGTTACCATTCTTTTGGCAGCGATATTACGTCGTGGCGGTGACTTGACTGGAGCGATCCGTCTCTTGCGCAGCCAGCCAGAATACGAAGAGACGTCATATCTTTCAGTGACATCACGAATATCACTTGCTCTGTTTCAGGCCGGGAATGGGAAACGCGAGCTCGCCCACGAATGGTGTGAGGCCGCGCTCGAAGTGGCAGCTGCGGAGAATATCCGGTTGCCTTTCTGCGACGGTGATCTTTCTGTACGCCAGTTGCTGGCAGCCCACGTACTCCGCTATCCGACTCACGAGACGTTCATTGCGGACTGCCTTGCGTTCAACCGAGATGAACAGTCCGTCTGCCCGTTGTCTGAGCGCGAACACGATGTATTCGTTCTGATGCAGACGGCGATGACATTGAGCGAGATCGCGGAGGAACTGCAGTTGTCGATCAACACGATCAAGAGCCATCAGCGCTCGATCTATCAGAAGCTCGATGTCACGTCCAGACGAGAAGTTCGTCAAGTTCGGCTGTGATGCTGTCGTTCACGAAGAATTGTGAAGATCCAGGACAGCATTGAGGACTGGTGCAGGAATCGGCTCGATCGACTCAACGACTCCACCGGAGTTGAAATTGTCCTGTGAGAGTTTCGTGAGCCAGGGCTGCTCGAACAACGCAACGATCAAATGGGTACTGTCGGCAGTTCGCGCAGCAAGTTGACGAACATCGTCGATGCCGATCAGGCCGGGGACTAACGGAGATAGCCCGGCCAATCGAACTGCTGTCGATGAGGCTTCTTGACACCACAATTCACCGTCGGGCAACACGTCCACGAAAACGAGATCGAGCAGTCGAACATGGCCTTCAGCGATAGGAGTTCCAAAGGCCTCGAGCACGGCCCCCTCAGCAGAGCTCGAACTTACACTGGCCATCACGATGACTGAAGGCCCAAGACGGAGAGGTTCCATCACTGCCATTTTCACCACGCCCAGACTGAACGGCGAGGGTTAACCCAGAGCCTTCGCCTTGATCTGGTGAAACTCTTCGGAGGTGATTCTGCCCGATTCCAGCAACGCCGTGGCCTTCTCGATTTCATCAGCGGGAGAATTCCCGGCTGCCTGGCGGATATAGGCGTTGGCGGCTTCCGCGGCACGTTGAGCGTCCGCGTCTCGGCGGTCGGCCATGCTGTTGCCCCGAAAGATCAGGTAGACGAGCGCGTGATGAACGGAACCAACAACAGAAAGAGTACCCAGAGTGCTTTGTCCCAGCCGCTGAGTGAGCGATCGCGAAAAATGTCGGTGATGATGCTGAAGAGAGCCATTAAGTACGCGATGAACACAAACGCGAGAAAGAACCACCAGATGATTGACCAGAAATTGCTCCAGAATTCCATCACGTAACTCCTTATAACGGCTCAGCAAAGCCCTGTTGGCCCAACTTCGATGCTCATCACATTATCGGGAGGATATTGGCGACTGCATCTTGATCGCCCAGAGAAGGTGAGGTCGAAGATGATCGCTGTTGCCTTCTGCCGGCATCATCCGTTCCGGGCTACCCGCTGCCGTCATTGCGCTTGGCGACTGTAGATTGCGAGCATGTCACGCAGTCCTGTAGGCCGATTCAACGGCAGCCGTCGACATCGAGGCGCTCTTCTTCATCCGGTGAGGTCCGGGTTTGCCGTAGCTGTTGGGGTGATACTCGCAATTGCGCTGACGGCGGTCTTGTATCTTTTGTCATCCGTTCTCGTCTTGCTGGTATTAGCATTGTTCCTCGGTCTCGGCCTCGACCCGGTGGTACGTCGTTTGCAAGGGTTCGGCCTGAGCCGGGTATGGAGTGTCTGTTTAGTTGCATTCTTGTTTGTGGTGTTGGTTGCCGGGATCCTCATCTTCATCGTGCCGGCCACCATTCAACAGATTAAACATCTGATCGACGCGGCACCGGAAACGATAGAGTCGTTAACGCAAACTTCGTGGTTTCGCGCAGTACAGACGACTGTGGGCAGTAACGGTGACGACACGGCAAACCGGATCTGGACCTCGATCTTTGATCTTTCGTCATTCTTGACCGTTTCAGGTGGGGTACTGAAAGCTGGACTGAGCACTCTCGGCGCTATTTCGAACGCCGTCATCGTCATCGTCTTGACCTTGTACTTCGTGGTGTCGTTCGATTCTTTCAAGCAAGCGCTCGTCTCGCTGCTTCCGAAATACAAGCGTGCAAGGTTTTCGGCCCTCACTGACGAGGTCACTGCGTCAGTCGGCGGAGTCGTGGCGGGAGGAGTCACTCTCTCAACTATCAACGCATTGGTGGTCTTCGCGATCAATATAGTGCTAGGGTCACCCATCGCCGTCCTCATGATGCTCGTCGCGTTCTTCGTCACATTGGTGCCGCTGATGGGATCTCTTCTTTTCCTCGTCATCGGTTCATTGGCATCGCTGGTCATCAGTCCCACTGCATGCCTCGTTTTTGCGGTGACATATCTGATCTACATCCAGATCGAAGCCTATGCCGTGACCCCCAAGATCATGGGCCGGGCTGTAGCCGTTCCTGGAGTTCTCGTCATCATCGGCGCAATTGCCGGAGCCACGCTGATGGGACTGCTTGGTGCGCTCGTCGCTATTCCGATTACCGCATCCGTCTTGATTATTCTGCGGCAAGTCGTGATCCCTGCCCAGGACGCCAAATCGTCACCGACAGAAACCTCAAAGAGACGCTGGATGGTCAAGACGTACTCATGAAAGATCAGGAAAGGAAATCACCATGACAGAATTTCGCTACGGCCCCGTCGAGCTGTACCTTGTCGAGCTTGACGGGAATCGACCGGAGTCCGAAACTATCGCCGCTCTCAAACAGATGGTGGCATCTGGAACCGTACGGGTCCTCGATATCCTCCTCGTGTCACGAGACGAGGACGGAGAACTCACCACGATCGAGACCGCACAGGAGATGACGAATCTTGGTCTCACCGACGGAGAGCCTCTTGCACCTGGACTGACCGGAGAAGCAGACGTATCAGCGCTGGCCGAGTACATCCCTCTGGGAAGAACGGCATTCCTCGTAGCTCTGGAACTGACTTATCAGCGCGAGCTGTCCGAAAGACTGGCCGAGTCCGGGAGCCGCGTACTGCGCACGGAACGAATTCCAGCCCCGATCGTGAATGCAATGGTCGATGTACTCATGGATGAAAGTTGAGGAAGAAGAAATGCCAATGATTCGCCGATTCGGCCGCCCTGGACTGCTCGGGCTCGCTGCACGTACAGCCGTTGTTGCTGGAACTGCGGGAGCCGTTTCAGGAGCGATGAACAACGCCAGGCAGAGAAGAGCGCAAGCGGACTATGAACGAGAACAATATGAGATAGCAGCACATCACGCTCAACAGAGCATCAATAATCCCGACGCTGTCTCGTCCCATACGCCAGACGATAGCGTTATCGGAAAGATTCAACAGCTCTCATCACTTCACGACTCCGGCGCTCTCACCGACGAGGAGTTCTCTGCGGCTAAAGCCCGCATACTCGGGTGAGCCATTTAAACAAGTCTGGCGGCTCTGCTTTGCCCGCAGAGCTGCCAGACGTCATAGAGAAACGGACGGATGTTGGTGATTCCGCAGTAGCGGCGGGCGGTTCGTCCGTTGGCATCGGTTTCGAAGGGCGCTATTGAACGACTGCTGGTCGCAGTCGGGGAGCCGGACGATGCTTCTTCGACGGGGCCATAGTTGAACCTATCTGGGGCCACACTGATCCCGTTGGAGTGACTCGGGCAACCTTCAACCTCGTCGCGGGAGAATCAGCGAACTCGGTATGAGGAAACTTCCTGGCGCATGGCGCTTACACCTGCAGGAGAGTGTCGAGGGTCGTCGTTTGTGACTTCGGGGCAGTGGATCCTTTGAAGCGCCTAGACACTCTGCAAAGAACAGCCGCACAATGCCTATCGTGGCGTTGCGCTCATTGACTGCTGAACTCACAATTTGGAGGGCCAACACGTGTGGTACGGCGATCGGTTCGTAGGGGACAGGCCGGTGTTGAGTCAGCGGAGGGGTCTCAGGGGCGCGAACGTTCTGAACTGTGATTGGGCGTGTGTTCGATAGCGACATTCTAAGGAGACCCAAACAAGTGCAGCGATGCGCTATCAGCGGTTGGCCGATGGCCGGCGTGGAAGTTAGTAAGCTAAAAGTCGTGCTGAGTACCAGCAAGTGCTAGTACTCAGCACGCACTTGACGATTGCGATGTGTAGTGGGCGTTTCAGGACCGGCGTGGAGTGATCGTATGAACTAAAGTTCACAATGCTGAACACGAATGATTAGCGATCTCCGGAGAGGTCGTGAGCGAGTTCCTTCTCCTGGTCTTCCGTCAGCGAGGTTTGGTCGACCTCTCCGCGGAATGGTGCAATTGCCTCACCGAATTTGTCTTCCGTGAACTTCGTGGCGAACAGGACGATTGTTGGGCGACCATCCTTGACCGCTGCATTCACTCGAGAACGAAACTCGTGAGTGATTCCCGCTCTGTCCAAGCCCGAGAACAGAGCTCCAAGCGCCCCGCCGAGGACAAAACCGGCGACAGGCACGAAGCAGAGAATTCCGAGTAGTGTCCCAAACAAGGCACCGTTGGCCGTGCCTATGCCAACTGAAGCGCCCTGGTCCGGTGTCTGAACGTGCGTCTTACCTTTCTCGTTAACGGTCACTAGTGCGAGACCTTCGACCTCGACGACCAGGTCGTTGTTGAGGCGCTGTATCTCTTCATATGCGCCCTCCGCGTCTTGGATACTATCGAATGAGATAATGATGAGTTCAGACATGTTCCGATCCTTTCGATTCTTGTTGATATTCCGGGACGCGTCGGTACTTCCTGGACGTTTCCCTAACTCCATGATGTGGAGCTATTTGAAGGAAGAACGCATTAGTCACCCTGTGTGGGTGATGTGGTGTCGACTGCTCGACTGGTCAAGCAGCGGCCTCAAGGCAATACGATCTCGAAATTGGGGTCGCCTGGTGTCAGAACGCTGAAGACTTTTTTCAGTTCTTCGGCATCGCCGTCATAAGAAATTTTCACTGAATCACTGTCGCCCGCCGCCAGTTTGAGCAACCGAGGCTTGTCTAACGAGATCCGCAGCGGTGAGTCCTGTGAGGGTGCACGTTCGACGTAAATGAGCACGCCGTTGGACAAAGTGATATGGAAGCTTCGATCCTGATCAGTCAACGTCAGGTCAAAGGCCGCTTTCACTCCCCAGGCCTTGGGCCCGTCGACAGTGATTGCGATCGCGTCGAGGATCTGCTCGGGAGTCAGCTGAGCCATGATCAACGGTGCGTTCGTTGTTGTCGGTGTACCGAAATTCCCGTGCCGCAGTTCTGTCGCCCCCGAAAGGAAGAAATTCCTCCACGTGCCGTTCTCCGCCCCATAGCCGAGTTGCTCAAGCGTATCGGCATAGAGAGAGCGGGCCTTGGCATCGTCACGGCTTACGAAGACCGCGTGATCGAGAAGGGTCGCAGCCCATCGGAAGTCCCCGGAATCGTAAGCTTGCTCCGCAAGGTCGATCACGGCGTCCATTCCCCCCATCGCGTGCACGTAGCGCTTGGCGAGTTCGGCCGGCGGATGTGGCCAGAGTCGTGCGGGGTTTCCGTCAAACCAGCCCATGTAGCGCTGATAGATCGCTTTCACATTGTGACTGACTGACCCATAGTAGCCATGGGTACTCCACGCATTCTCCAGTTCCGGAGGCATAGTGATCTCTTCGGCGATCTCTGCGCCCGTCATGCCTTGGTTGATCATGCGTAATGTCTGATCGTGTAGGTACGCGTAGAGATCGCGTTGCGTGGAAAGGAACTTTCTAATGTTGTCGCTTCCCCAGGTCGGCCAGTGATGAGACGCGAACACGACTTCCGCTTGATCGGCAAATCGTTCAATGGCTTCGGTGAGATACCGCGACCACACATGCGGATCTCGGACCAATGCGCCCCGCAAGGTGAGCAGATTGTGGAGTGTATGCGTCGCATTCTCAGCCATGCACAGGGCCTTGTACCGCGGAATGTAGAAGTGCATTTCCGATGGTGCTTCAGTTCCGGGTGCCATCTGAAACTCGAACTCGACTCCGTCGAAGGTGTGCTTCTCACCCGTGGTCGTCACCTCAAGAGTGGGTTGTAGAAGCGTCGCCGCGCCTGTGGAGGTTGTCTGTCCTAAACCGGCTCCGACCTGGCCGCGTGGACCCCGTTCGAGACGTGCGCCGTACATGTAGCCCGCGCGTCGGCCCATGGCGATTCCGGCATAGACGTTCTCTGCTACCGCATGTTCGACGAATCCCTCTGGGGCGACGATCTCGACCTTGCCTGAAGCCACGTCGTCGCTTGAGACCACTCCAAGCACTCCGCCGAAGTGGTCGATGTGACTGTGGGTATGAACCACTGCCACCAATTGTCGCTCTCCGCGATGGTGATGGTAAAGCCTCATCGCTGCTGATGCTGTTTCAACCGATATCAGTGGATCAATGACGATGACGCCTGAGTCGGTTTCGACAAACGACATGACCGACAGATCTAGTCCTCGAATCTGATAGAGGCCCGGCACCACTTCATACAGGCCATGCTTGGCGACCAACTGCGACTGTCGCCACAGGCTCGGATTCACGGACTCAGGGGCTTCGCCGGAAATGAAATTGTAGCTCGTGGCATCCCAGACGACGTCGCCCTCGTCGTTGCGAATGACTGGATCGGCTAGGGTTCCAAGGAATCCGCGGTCCGCATCTTCGAAGTCTTGGACATCGTCGAAGGGTGACTTGGCCGCAATTCTGGCTTGAGCGTCCCTGATCGCGGAACTGGGTTCCTTCTGCTGCATGATGGCTCCTTCTTCACTCGTGGTTTCTCCATCCTTGTTCCTCGGCGCTGGATCAATGCAGAAGGTCGCCCGTCTCAGGTGACCAAGGCGGTCCTGAGTCAGAGACCAAGTTGCCGCTGCTGCGCTCAGCTAGATGAGGGCGGGAAAAGTCAGCATGATGACTACGCTGATTATTGCTACCACCACGGCGAGGGCGAGAAGGGCCTTTTTTGCTGTCTGTGCCTGCTTACGTTGAGACAGTGCAGTGAGGAAGAGAACAAGAGCGAATGCCACCGTGAGCAAGGTGTAGTTGTCGCCCTGCTGATTCTTCTCGAGCGCGGACTGAAACTTCGCGTCGGCCTGCTGATCCAGATGGGCTGCGTCCGCGGCCCCGGACGGCGAGTACTTCGGATGGGCCAGAGGCCCCGACTGGCTCCGGCCTCCAGCATTCCAGGCCTCGAAAGCTACCTTGAACTCGGGCGTGAAACGATCTTCGATGTAGTTCCTCAATTTTCTGTCTCCATCGGCGAGCACCCATTCGATGTAGATGGAGAGATCGTACTGTCGTGCATCTCGTGCACGGCTTTCAGCCGAGGTCGCCTGAATTCTCAAACTAGACGCTTCGCTGAATGCTATCGACATTTCGCCGCCCCACTTAGATGACTGGAAGCCGCACCATGCCGTGAGGACCGCGGTCACTGATAGCAGTAGAAGAGCTACGAAGTCGGTAACGGAACTTTCAGTGTCCGTCGATGAAGTTTCCTGTGAGTCCATCATCAATGTGCTCCTTCCCTGATCAGAGTAGGCAGGCAGTCGAAGTTCGAGCTGGTTGCTCACCTGTTACGGGCGAAGCGCGTTGAAGTTCAGAGCCGTCGGCCAGTCACGATCTCGCCTGGGCCAGAGACGACTGCGGCCTTCTTTGAAACACGAAATCACCTGGGTCTTGGCCAGATGAGCACAGTGTTTATCGGTCCACGAGCGACTCGTTCAGTGTCGCAATTCCTTCGATTCTTGTGTCTTTCGGATAGTTTAATTCGTTCTTCAGACAGCAAGAGATTTTGCTACAACTCTCGTAATTGGCCATAGATCCTGCTAGTTTCGTGATAGTTGTCACACAGCGACGTGTACGCGAAAACTGCAGGAGGACTTGATGTTTCCTCGGAAAAGGCTAGGTTCGGCGACGAGCGATTGGATCGGTAAGCGATCCAAGAGAATCGTGTCGATTGTCCTCGTCTTGCTCTTGGCTATGGTCGGCACGGTGCTTCCTTCGGCCTCGGCAATGGCCGCCGAGTGGGGAATCAGCAAGCAGGTCATCTCAGATGGCCCATATGCTCCGGGAGACAACGTCGAGTTCGTCGTGACGATCTCCTGCTCCGACCCGAGCGGTACCGATCAAACCTGTGACAACACAGAAATGTCTGATGTTCTGCCTGACGGGCTGGTCCTCGTTAGCGCGAGTATCAGCAGCGGCGGCGGAGAAGTCGACGCTGATGTCGAGTCCAACACGGTGACGTACACAAACGAAGAGGGAGTGGGAACCGGCGATCAGGCGCAGATCGCCATCACCGCCAAAATCGATCCTGACCTGCCTTACAGCGAAAGCGGCAAACCGATAGAGAACACGGCGACAGTCGTCTCCGACAACGCCGAGGAGAAGAGCTCATCGGCCACGGTGACACCGGTTGTCGACCTTGACCTATCTGCGGAGGCTGCGAAGACCATTGACCCCGACGAAGCTCTGGCGGTCCCCGGCACGGACGCCACCATGACTGTCGAAGGTACGAATACCTCGAACACTCCGGTCGATACGATGGTCGTTCAAGATCCCGTCGATCCAAGCGCCGACCCCAACCCGTTCACTTACCTGGAATACACCGGCACCGGTGATATCGAGATGCCGGAGAACGCGACCGATGTCACCGAAGAATACTGGGACGGCGATTCTTGGGAGACGCTAGACGACTCCGTCGACCCAGCCGACGTCCAAGGAGTTCGCTACACCTTCTCCGGGGACATCCAGCCCGGTGCCACGGCTACCATTCCTGTTGAGGTTCAGCAGGCCGATGCTGTCGCAGAACTCACCGACCCGACGGCGGTCAACAACGACACTTCAACAGTCGTCTCGCTTGACGGCGATGAGTCTGAGCCAGCGACTGCTGAAGACACCTACCTCATCACACCGCCGAACACCTCGGTGACGGCTTCAAAGAGCTTCTCTCCAGCAGAGGTGGAAGCAGGCAAATCGACCACTGTGACCCTTGGTGCGACCAACACCGGCACGGCGGTCGACTCGCTGATCATCACCGAACCCGGGCCAGGCACTGACAGTCCTTTTGAGGGAGACGACGCGCTGACATTCACGGGGTGGGGAAGTGACTCGTCGGGTGCCGGAATCGTGTGGCCCGCTGATGCGACCGAGGCAACCGTGGTGTACACCTGCGCCGACGGCACGGAGGTCACTGAATCGACGACCACTGTTGACACGATGCCGGCGACTCCATCGCAGACCTGCACCATCGTGGGATTCACCGTCGAGTTCACCGGTGACATCGTCAACGGTGCCGAGGCAACGATTCCGTTCACCGCAGACACCGATCCCGACCAGGAACCCGACCGTGTGTCACACCCCAATGAGGTCCAAGCCGAAGTCCCGAACACAGACCCGGCCACGGCGAACGACGAACTCGTCACCCTGCAAGACCGGCTTGCAACGGACATCGAGAAGATCATCACTCCCTCGACGATTCCTGCAGCTGAAGGCCAGAACGTTGTGGTCCAGCTGCCCAGCAGCCTTCTGCCCTTCGGTGAGGACGGGTCGACGACTGAGGCCGACACCTTCGTCGTGCAGGACCCAGTCAACACGGACAACCCGGGAGAGTTCTGGGACAATTTCACCGCCACCGGCGTGCGCAGCACCTCAGTCCCGGCCAATGCGACATTGACCGTCGAATACTGGGACGGCCAGTCGTGGCAAACCGCTCCCGATTGCCCTCCGACGCATGGCCCAGCAACTGTCAACTGCGACCTCCCCGAAAACGCGCAAGGGGTGCGGTTCACCTATGACGCCGACGACGGGGAAGGTTTTCCACCTGGAACCGAGTTCCAGCCCAACTTCACCGCAGACTACACTGGACCGGCAGATCGAGACGAGCCGATCGAGAACTGTGCGGCGTCCTCGGCCGCCGCCGAGACGGTGGACCGGACCGAACCCGTCGAAGGATGTGACACTGTCGACCCGTTCCCCACTGACGGATCGGGCACTGTCGATTTCCTCGACAAGACGATGCTAGGTGACCCAGCAACAGTGCGAGCTCGTACAGACGACCAAGTCACCGGTCGCATCACCTGGTCAACCGGCGGGTTCTCCGGAGTCGATCCGATGGCCATCTCCGATATCGCTGATCCTGAGAGCACTGATATTTCGGATTCGTTCTATGACGCGTTCAATCTCGCGCAGATCGAAGCAATCGATTCCTCGATTGACCCATTAATCGAATACGACGCAATCTCGGGCGTCGAACTCTACAACGGATCGGAATGGGTGCAGGCAACCAACTCACCGTGTACGAATTCGAATCCCTGCGACGGCGGCATGGACGCAGTGCCACTGACCGCGGAAGAGCAATCCTCAACCATCTCAGCGCGTGTCATCTACACCGAGTCACCGACGCGCCCTGACACCAGTGATGATCCCACCGCACCGATCAAGGGTGATGGAGTCGCGCGATCGGTACAGGACGACGGTCGCCATCTGGACTTGACCTTCCAGGTGCGCGACTACAAGCGCAGCAACACTGACGAACCTGTGCTCGGCGCGACCCGCGGAACGATGTACAACACCGACGACGCCGGCGTGGTCAACAACACTGCTCGCGCAACGGCAACGTACCGGGACCGAACCTACACCGACTCGGACGGCGATACTGCCGAGATTCTTGACGAACCGCTCAACGTTGGAGTGAAAAAGGATTGGTCCGGAGGTCCTCTCTCCGTTCCGCCGGATGGAACTCCGCATGAGTACTACCCGACGACCGAGGCCACGATCACCGGCACCAACGAGTCCGGATCGAAGATCGACCGACTTCGGATCGCTGATCCCGGTGCAGAAGACTCCTCCGACGTAATCACAGCAGATGGAACCAAGCCTTTCGACGCCTTCACCCTGCGTGGATTCACAGCCATCACGCCCCCTGAGGGCACGGAGACAACAACGGTGACGTTGACGTACGACGACGATTCCACTGCGGACTTCACGCGAGACGAAGCTTTGGCACTGACGACGTCCGAGCTAGCCGATGTGGTTGGCGTGGAGACCTCATTCGACGGGCTGATCGCGCCCGCAGCCGCCGGAAGTATGGAACTGAACCTGCAATTGCGGCAATTCGATCGATACACCGGTGACCCGATCACGGTCGACGACTACTCGCCGGAAACAAATGGCGCGATCGCAACGATCGACGATCCGGGAGGAACGGATGAAGATAAACGCCAGGTCTATGACGACGCCACGATGGACCTCCAAGACGCCGACATCGATTTAGATGTGACGAAGACTTTCGATCCCGACACCATCACTGAGCCGAACCACGGCGCTGATGCCGATGACACACCGGTGACCATGACGATCACAGGCCAACCCCAAGGACCATCGCGCAGCGTTGAAATGGTCCTGACCGACGATGACCCTCAATTCTGGAACCAATACGACTTCGTCGGATTCGACCCGAGCGCGCAATTGGCCGCGCCGATCGACCAGGTCCAGGTTGATGTTCTCACCGGCGGGACCTTCTCCGGCGACCCAGACTCCCCAGATCCAGTCACCGTTGATGGTGCCGACTGGATCGAGGGCACCCCAAGCGACACGTTCACACTGCCGGACGGAGTCAATCCCGGCGACGTCCAGGGGCTGAGGTTCACCTTCACCCGGGCCGACGGACAGATCTGGGAAAACCCGGCCACACCGAAACAATCAGTGCCTCTTGACGTGCTGCGGCGCGATGACATGCGCTCCGGCGGACCAGTCCAACACGACCTGGCCTCAAACCCGAATGCTCCGGGCGAAACCGAACCCGGCGTGGCCAGCAACTCGGTGGACGGCACAACGACGGGCGCTGATCTCATCGTTGATCCAGATACCGGTGAACAAGTCCCGATCTCTGCCTCAGACTCCGCCGACGCACAGATCCGATACATGCACGCCGTCAATGGTGTGAGCGTGAAGAAGGACTTCGACGGAACAGTCACCGACGGATCGCAAGGACCCACCTCCACCTTCCCGATGAACATTACAATCACCAACACGGGACAGCGTCCGATTACCGACCCGGTGATTACTGACCCGATGCCCACCGATGACGACGGTGCGCAGCTGAAGCTCGCGGATACAGACACTCCCTATTCGTACTCGCTATCGGGATCCGACCCCGACCCGGACACCCCCAACCTGCCGGACAACCCCGACGAGGTATCGGTCGACCAGGAAGGGGACATCGACAACCTCGAGTTCACATTCCCCGAAGGATCGGTGCTCGAAGTTGGACAGAGTTACCAAGTCACCGTGATGGTCAACTTCCGCTTCGGCCTTCCCCCACAGACTCCGGTGGACAATACCGTCGGAGTGACAGGAGACCGACCATGGGATGACTGTGAACCACGATTGGACGACGAAACCGGACAATGTCAGGCCGATGCTGACGTCCACCCAACGGGAACTGCCGTCATCAGCCAAGACAAACTGGTCAAGGCCACCGACGACGATGAACTCGCAGTCATGGTCGATCCGGACTACCCCGACCAAACCGCCGAATGCACTCCAAATGACGATGGGTTCTATGCCTACCCCTGCACCCCGGTCATCGCTCCCGGGCACAACGAGACTTGGCAGATCAACATGGAAAAACGTCGGCAACTTGCCGATGGACCAGGCGGTACTCTACGACCGCCTTCCTACCCCAGGAGATGTGGGTTCCTACGCCACTTCCTCTGCTCGGGGCTCAGAATGGTCTCCCACGCTGACCAAGGACCCACCCCCAGCGATCACCGATGCACCGGACGGCGCATCGTCGAAGGTCTACTACTCAACCACGCAGGACTACTGCATGGACGACATCGAGGACCCCACCAATCATCCATGCCCGACCGATGACCCACAGACGGGCTGGGTGGAATTGACCCCAGACACTTCTCCGGACGTGTATGAAAACGTCACAGCAATCAAGGTCGTTATTACCATGGACCCGGAGAACCTCCTCGATCCGGGCGATTCAGTCAGCGTGGAAGGCACCACCACAACTCCCGCTGGGGCCCCGGAGGCAGGGGACCGGTCGATCGCCTGGAACTCGGCGGCAGCCGGCGGAGTGGCCGTCACCGCGGACGGCAAAGAGGTCAACATGCTGCCGACGGAAGGGGCGAAGGTCGGAGTCGCGACCGCGACAGGACCACTGACTGTACACAAGACGGCTGCAGGAGCGGGAGCTGACTACGCCCCGGACGAATTCACCCTGCAGGTGCAGTGCACGTCTGCAGTTGATTCGTGGTTGGAAGAAGACCTCGACCCGATCACCATCACTGTGCCCAACGGTGGAGAGACCGAGGTCCCGAACCTTCCCTACGGTGCCGAGTGCACGATTACTGAGGATGACTCGAACGGTCAGACTTCGCTCGACGTCGGCTCCGTGACGATCGGGGAGTCACCGGACTCAGTCACCCTTGACGCTGTGAACAACTATGAACTGGGTGATCTGGAGTTGGCCAAGACAGTTGATTCCGAGGCAGTCGATGAGGACGGCAATCCGATTGAGTACGGTCCATTCGAAGCGAGCGTCGATTGTTCCTTCCTCGGCGATCCCGTCTATGCCGAGGGCTATGGCCCCAATGATCCAATGGTCGTCGACCTCCCGGCCGACGGTACTCCGACCGAACTCACTGGTTTGCCGATCAACGCCGAATGCACGGTGACCGAGACGAACACTGGGGGAGCCGCGTCGACGTCGATGACGGTCAGCCAACCCGGCGAAGACCCGGTGGAGACCGACGGGGACACGGCCAAGATGACGATCGTTGCCAACGATGAAGGAACCGCCGGAACACAGCTGAACGTGGAAAATCACTTTGACGTCGGTTCCATCCACCTCGCCAAAGAGGTCACTGGCAATGGTGCCGACGACTACGGGACCGGACCGTTTGTCTTCGACGTCGTGTGCACCTTTGATGCTGACGGAGACGGCGGTGCAGACGCGAAGGTCGTCTATGACGACTCGGTCAGCCTCGGAGGTGACGACCCGCTTGAAGCCTCGATCGACGATCTGCCCACCGGCGCGTCATGCGATTTCACTGAGACTGACAACGGGGGTGCCACCTCCTCTGAGATCACTCCGAACCCAGTGACAGTAGGGGCAGACGAAACTGCAGAAGTCGCCGCGACCAATGAGTTCGACCTGGGATCGTTCTCTGTCGACAAGGTCGTCGAGAACAACACCGGGCTACCCGACGACGCCTTGGGTCCGTTCGAGGTCAACGCAGACTGCACGTATCAGGGCGCAGACGTCGAGATTCCCGACGGGGCCCAACGTGAACTGACTCCCGGGGAACCTGTCACCTATGAGGGCCTGCCGATCGGTTCCGACTGCGTCGTAACCGAAACTGATGACGGCGGTGCGACATCGACGACCATCTCCGCGCAAGCAACGGACGGCGATCCCGGTACGGTGACCGTCGGACCCGACCCAGCCGAGATCACAGTGACCAACGTCTTTGATCCCGGGTCGGTCACGGTCGACAAGGTCATCGACGGGGAGGGAGCCGACTTCGCCGAAGGACCCTATGAAGTCACTCTGGAATGTACCTTCAATGGAACCGAGGTAGACATACCGGGTGGAGCGAGTCGTGAACTCACGCCGGGCGAGCCGGTGAACTACGAGGAGCTGCCCATCGGGGCCGAATGCACAACGACCGAATCTGAACAGGGACAGGCGACTTCCGTCTCGATCGATCCCGAAACTGTGATCATCGGTGGCGACGACGGTTCGCAGCAGCAGGTGAATGTCTCCATCACCAACACATACGAGGTCGGGGAGTTCTCCGTACAGAAGGTAGTCAAGGGTGACGGAGCCGATTTTGGTGCCGGACCGTTTGAAGTGAGCACTCAATGCAGTTTCGAAGGCAGTGAGATCGACGTTCCTGGCGGGGCGACACGGGAGATCGAGCCGGGAGGCACAGTCACCTATGACGGTCTTCCGGTCGGGGCGGACTGTATTGTCACTGAGACCGATGACTTCGGAGCCACCGACGTCGAAATCTCCTCGAGCGTCGACGGCGGCGAGCCCGGAGAGGTCATCGTTCCAGCAGACGATGGTGCGGCCGCCGAAGTAACGGTGACGAATTCCTACGATGTCGGCACCATCGAGGTCGACAAGAAGCTAATGGGAATCGGCTCTGGCATCTATAACGCAGGACCGTTCGAGGCCACAGTCGATTGCACGTTCCCCGACGGTGAAACCGCAATCGACATCCCTGGCGGAGCCACGCAGGAGTTCATGCCCGGCGACCCAGCGGTCTACGAAGGATTGCCCGTCGGTGCGGAGTGCACCGTGACCGAGACGGACACCGCTGGAGCGACAGAGACCACGATGACCGTCGACGACGGCGACCCGATTGATGGAACCTCTGCCAAGGTCGTCGTCCCACCGAACGACGACGGCGACACCACTTCGGTCGAGGTCCTGGCGACCAACACCTTCAAGACCAGCCCACTGGTCGTGAAGAAGACTGTCGACGGTGACGGCGCGGACTTCGCACCGGATATACCGGACTCGATTGACGACATCGACTCGATCGCTGATCTTCCCTACGCAGCGACTCTGAACTGCACATTCGAAGGCGAAGATGTGCCGATCCCCGGCGGTGAGACTCGCCGGTTCGGCCCCGGCGTCCCGGCAGTGTATCTTGGTCTGCCCGACGGCTCTGAGTGCACCATCGCTGAGACGGACGACGGCGGCGCGACGACGACCACAGTTGTACCAGACTCCGGCACCATCAGCGAAGGCACTGAACCCATCGCAGTCGAGGTGACCAACACCTACGATCTCGGCGAATTCGACGTTGAGAAACTCGTTGAGGGGGACGGTGGCGAGTTCGCCGGCACCGACTTCGAAGTCACCGCCGAGTGCGCCTTCGAAGGTGAGGACATTGACATGTCTGCCGAGGGCATCGGTGGGGCGACCCGGACGGTGAGCCCGGGTGAACCGGCAGTCTACTCCGGACTTCCTGTTGGTGCAGACTGCATCGTCACAGAAACTGACACCGGTGGCGCTACCACAGCGAGCGTATCGACCACGGTCGACGGTGGAGATCCGGGCCAAGTCAAAGTCCCTCCGGCCGACGACGATTCGGCAACTGTGACCGTGACGAACACCTTCGACGTCGGCTCGATCGAGGTGGACAAGGTCGTCAATGGCGACGCACACGATGTTGGCCCTTTCGAAGTGAGCTTGGACTGCACGTTCAATGGAGAGGCTCTCAAGATCCCCGGCGGAGCTGTTCGAGATATTACCCCGAACGATCCGGTGATCTACGACGGATTGCCAATCGGTGCTGAATGCACGGTAACCGAGACCGACGACGGCGGTGCCGAGTCTACGACGATCTCGACGATCGGTGAAGGAGAACCAGGTGAAGTGACAATTGGCGGAGATCCCTCAACAATCACTGTGACGAACACATTCGCAGATGACGACAACACAGCGGATGACAGTTCCGACGGTGGTGGAACCGACGGCAGTGCCGACAGCGGAGGCTCAGACGATAGTAATGCTGACGGTGGTGGGGCCGATGGCGACGCTGATGGTGGCGGCGGAGACCTCCCCCGAACCGGAGCAGTGATCGTGACCTGGCTAATCGTCGGCCTGCTCCTGATCGCTGCCGGTGCCAGTATTATCAGGACCGTTCGTCGACGCGAGTGACTGACTTGCTGGGTTGGACGAGTTCATGTGCTCGTCCAACCCAGTCGGTGCTTTGTGCACTATCAGTATCCCGATCTGAGACAGCGACAAATACGCAAACACCGTATCCAGCGACTGTGTCAAGTATCGACTAGATATGTGTTGGAGTTCTTGAGTTCAGAGGCTGGTGATGAGCCAAGCCATAACTAGAATGATGCCATGGCAGATGGTGAACGCGAGATGATCTTGATCCCAGGCGGCACTTTCCTCATGGGGTCCGATGAGTTCTATCCGGACGAACAACCCGTGCACC
Source organism: Brevibacterium sp. LAARM3_SD1 (assembly GCF_057364765.1). Lineage (NCBI taxonomy): Bacteria > Bacillati > Actinomycetota > Actinomycetes > Micrococcales > Brevibacteriaceae > Brevibacterium > Brevibacterium sp. LAARM3_SD1. Next base: position 48,104 of record NZ_JBNFOL010000015.1, read on the forward strand.
GACGAGAAATCAGATCTTTCCACCTGGACAAGTATGCAGTGACGAATGCCGCTTACGCTCAATTCGTCGACTCCACCGGCTACATCACAGTGGCCGAGCGGCCACTGGACCCTGATGACTTTCCTGGTGCAGCGCGTGAGGATCTCGTGCCTGGAGCGTTGGTGTTCACTCCCACTCTCGGTCCGGTGGATCTTCGTGATTGGCGACAGTGGTGGCGCTGGCAACCAGGAGCGTACTGGCGCGAGCCGTTTGGGCCCGGTTCGACGACTCGCGATCGGGAAGATCATCCTGTCGTCCATATTGCTTACGAAGATGCACTGGCCTACGCCATATGGGCAGGGAAACGCCTACCGTCCGAAGCCGAGTACGAATACGCAGCTCGTGGAGGCATGACGGAGACACGTTTTGCCTGGGGTGACGAGCCATACCCCGGTGGTGTCGCCAAAGCGAACTCCTGGCTCGGGCGCTTTCCCTATGACAACCGCGGGGTCGGCGATACGGCACCTGTCGGTTCGTATGCCGCCAACGGCTATGGGCTCTTCGACATGATCGGCAACACATGGGAATGGACGTCTGAATACTACTCGCCGCGTCATGTTCCTCCGTCGGCGAAGCCCGTGAACGCTGGAGAACGGCTTAACCTGCTGGCCGCGACGAGCTCGACCGGCGGGGAAGTCGGCCCGCGCCGGGTACTCAAAGGTGGTTCTTTCCTGTGCTCTCCCGACTACTGCCTGCGGTTCCGACCCGCAGCACGCTCGCCACAGTCCGAAGACACGGGAATGTCACACGTGGGCTTCAGGTGCGCGAAGGACGCTTAAGGCATCACCCAGGGCGGGTGATCCGATGCCGGAGTTCGATGCAACCTCGATAGAGTCGCAACCACGCATGCGCGACGTTGTGCGTGCGCCAGGTTAGGAGTGCACCAATGTCCGACGAATTCCAGGGCAGAATTGAGCTCGACGTTCGCGATTCCGTTGCGGACTGGAAACCGTACGAGCCAACTAAAGCGCCAGACGACGCGCCAAACGTGCTTGTCATTCTCTATGATGATACTGGCATGGCTTCATGGTCCCCATACGGAGGCCGCATCAACATGCCCACGATGGATCGGCTTGCCGAGAACGGCCTCACATATACCCAATGGCACACGACCGCGTTATGCTCGCCGACACGGTCGACCTTCCTCACGGGACGTAACCATCACCTCAACGGTATGGGGAACATCATGGAGGGTACTAACGGCTTTCCTGGCCTGTCAGGACACATTCCCGCAGAATGCGCCACAATCGGTCAAGTCCTCCAGCAAAACGGCTACTCAACGTTTTGGGTCGGCAAAGACCACAATGTCCCAGAAGAGGATATTTCGGCTGGCGGAAGTAAAGAGCAATGGCCCTTATCGCAAGGGTTCGACCGCTTCTACGGGTTCCTGGGCGGCGAGACGAACAACTGGTACCCCGACCTCGTCGAAGACAACCACTTCATCGAGCAGCCCTATCTGCCCGAAGACGGATATCATCTGTCAAGAGACCTCGCCGACCAGACGATTCGTCTACTCCGCGATCAGAACGCCTCGAATCCGTCTAAACCCTGGTACACATGGTTTTGCCCCGGTGCCAATCACGCGCCACATCATGCACCACAGGAATACATCGATAAGTACAAGGGTGCATTCGACGATGGTTACGACGCGTATCGATCGTGGGTGCTTGAGAGAATGATCGAACGCGGTGTCCTTCCGTCCGACACTGAGCTCACGCCCCTCAACCCGATGCCCGAGGACCAGGCAAATGTTGCCGACTTCGTAAAGCCTTGGGAAGAGCTGTCAGAGGAGGAGAAACGCCTCTTCAGTCGCATGGCTGAAGTCTTTGCTGGCTTCAGCGAATACACTGACGCGCAGATCGGTCGGTTGATCGATTACTTAGAAGAAACGGGGCAGCTCGACAACACCCTGATCTTCTACTGTGCTGACAACGGTGCCTCAGGTGAAGGGTCTCCCGACGGATCGGTCAACGAGAACAAGTTCTTCAACGGGTTTCCGGATGACTTGGCGGAGAATCTATCAAAGATCGATGTCCTTGGAGGGCCGGAAACGTACAATCACTACCCCACAGGATGGGCAGCGGCATTCTCTTCACCATTCCAGATGTTTAAACGCTACTCGCAGTTCTCCGGTGGAACATGCGACCCGATGGTCATCCACTGGCCGGCGGGGATCAAAGCCAAAGGTGAGATCCGGCACCAGTATCATCACTCGGTGGATGTCGTGGCCACTGTGCTGGACGTCATCGGAATCGAGATGCCCGAAGTGTTTCGTGGAATTGAGCAGCGTCCACTTGACGGTGTCTCGATGAAGTACTCTTTCGATGCCGAGCCTGATGGGCCGACCCAGAAGAGTGTGCAATATTACGCAATGCTTGGGACCCGCGGCATTTGGAAGGACGGATGGAAAGCCGCCGCAATCCACGCACCACTGACCGGCCACGGTCGATTCGACGAGGACCGGTGGGAGTTGTATCACACAGACGAGGACCGGTCGGAATCCAAGGATCTGGCTGCAGACTACCCAGAGAAGCTACGGGAACTTGTCACCGCGTGGAACGAGCAAGCTGAAAAGAACAATGTTCTTCCGCTCGACGATCGTTCAGCTCGTGACCAGCTCACGATAGAACGACCGCAGGCCGAACCGCCTCGTAATCGATACATCTACTATCCCGATACCACTCCCGTACCGGAGAGCGTTGCCGTCAATGTTCGGGGCAGGTCCTTTAAGATCATTGCTAATGTCGAAATAGAAGCTGATGCACAAGGAGTGATATTCGCTCACGGCTCACGGTTCGGAGGGCATGCTCTATTCATAAAAGACAATCGCCTCAACTACGTGTACAACTTCCTCGGCATACCGCCCGAGCAGACCTACACATCGGGAAAGCTCGAGCCCGGTAAACACTCGCTCGGCATGGAGTTTAACCGGCTGAAGTCTGGCGAGCATGGTGAGTCCGTCGGTCAATGCACACTGTTCATCGACGAACTCGCCGTCGCAGAAGGGCCGATGCGTGCGCAAGTCGGCAAGTTCACGCTTTGCGGCGACGGTTTGTGCGTTGGATATGACAGCGCCGACACAGTCAGCACTCAGTACACGAATCCTTTCCCATTCACGGGCGGCACGATTCAGGGAGTCGGGATCGACGTCAGCAGCGAACAGTATTTGGACTTCGAGCTTGAAGCACTCGGTGCGTTCGCCCGCGAATAGAATCATCGAGGTACGAGGCGGGGCAGGTCACGTCGATCCTGCCCCGTTTTCGTGTCTGTCACAAGGAGCGTCAAAGCACAGAAGTCCCGTACCGTTGAAAGCCTCCACGAGTCAGTGCGAACCTGCTGTCAGGATCCAGCGCACCACTAATTGTCGGACAGAGTATCGCAGTTTCAATCGGAGACAAGCGCAGGTGTGCATTTCCCAAGGCGGCAGATTCCCGCAGACCCTGAAAGACGCCACTATGTTGCTGAGCACAAGTGTGAGACGTTTCAACCGAATTGCAAAGCGTGCAGGATTTCGAGGCAGGCGAGCATCTCACGAGCGCCGCCTGGGCTCCACCTAGGCGAATACGACTCTCACTGATTGGCTTCAAATGCCTCATCGACATCGGTGTGAATGCGACCAGCAGCAACCAACTGCCGAAACCAGGAAGTCTTTGCTGCGAGAGTGGTCGCTCGTACGGGTAGCCCGGCAAGGTGCAGGCAAATACCCTTGTCGGCCAACTCGTGGTCGAGATCGGTGAGCGTGTCAAGGACGGTAACGGTCATGACATCTATTCGTCGGACGTCGAGAATCAGCTGAGAGACTGGGTCGGCCTCTTCAGTGGCCAGTTCGATGATCGCCTGTTCGTTGCTCCGTGCGTTCGCAGTGTAAAGGCCCAGCCCGAGATGGAGGGCGAGCGTGTTACCTCTTTTTTCAACGATTTCGATCCTAGGCGTGTTGATTTCTCGTAGCACGAGGAAGAGCGTGACGATCACTCCGGCCCCCACCGCTGGAAGCAGGCCCGCAGTCAGTCCAATCGCGGCCACAACGAGAGCGATCCAGAAATCGGTGGGGCTAATGTGTGCCCAGCGGATTAATGTGGGTATATCGATCAGGCTCGAAACAGCGACCACAACCATAGCGGCAAGTGTCGCTTGCGGAAGCATCGAGATCACGGGTGCGAAAAGTATGGCAATGAGAACGGCAAGCGTTAACGTGACTAGTCCGGCAAGCTGCGTTCGAGCACCTGCAGCCCGATTGACCGCGCTCTGCGACAGCCCGCCGGCGGCAGGCAGTGTGGAGAAGAATGCGCCTGCGATATTCGCTACTCCGGCCGCTAGCAACTCTCGATCTGCCTCTATCGGTGGCTCGGATGGCTTCCGAATGCCCCGCGCGACAGTTGCCGACTCGAGGAACACCATCATTGCGATTGCCAATGCGCCAGGTACTAGTGCTATCAAGTGCGAAAGATCGGGAATCGCGGGAATCGGCAAACCTGAAGGCACTGGATCAATGAGAGCGACTCCGGCATCGTCAATTTTGGCGAATCCAACCAGTGCTATTCCTGCGACAGCCACGACGAGGGTGCCCGGGATCTTGGGCGCAGTTCGGTTTAACAAGACCATAACGAGGATCGATCCGACCGAGAGCATTACAGTAGGAAGGCTAATACTTTCGAACGATTTCACTGCGGCGGATAGAACACGAATGAAGCCTTCGCCTGAGGGTTCTGTGTCCTCGCCAAGCAATTTCGGAAGCTGTCCAATTGCTACTGTGCCGCCTACGCCGATCTTCACACCCAGGACGGTGGCAACGTTGATGTTCTCGACGAGGGAGCCGAGGCGCAGAATCCAAGCGCCTAACAGAATCAGACCGACCATCAAGGAGAGCGCCATGAGTGTGCCAACAGCATCTTGACTTCCCGATGCAATGCCGGCTGTAACAAGCGTTGTTGCTGTTAGAGTGGCAACTGTAGAGGTCGTGGAAACGCTCATTGCTCGAGACCCACCGATGAGCGCGTATGCCAACATCGGAATGACGCATGTGTAGAGTCCGATTTGGACGGGGAGCTTCGCGATCGTTGCATACGCCATCGCTTGAGGAACGACAACAGCGCCTGCAGTCAATCCGGCGACGATGTCGGGACTCAGCCATTCTCGGCGATACCCGGCGAGCGTGGGCAACAACCAGCGGGATCCGTCCGATGCTCTCAGCGCAGTCATTGGTCTCGCCGCTGTTGGACGGTAGACGGGAACAGTGTCGTCCAATCATTCTTCACGCTCACCCGGGTATAAGGACGGTCGGCTGCCGCCGCAAGAGCACTTTGAGCCCCAGCGTCGTAGGGAGGGTCTCCTCGGTTCGTGTCGTCGTCGTGATGTATCAAGAGCGAGAGCCCACGCCGCGGGCCGAATTTTGTGAAATCGAGCATCGGGACGTCGCCGTTGGAATTGCCCACTGCGAGAAGGGGGCGTCGTCCTATTCGGCTCCAAATGCGTTTGGGCTTTTCCTCTCCGTCGTCGAAGAAGCTCAACGAAGCGGCATATCGCAGGGAGGACGACTCCCAATCGTAGGTCAGGCCGTACGCTGAGCCGATGACTCGCTCCGGCGGAATACCGTAATACTCTTCGGTTATTGAACGCATGAAGTCACGTTCTCCGCCGGAGACTATATAGCACGTAAAACCGTGTGCTTCGAGATACCGGAGCAGTTCGACCATCGGCTGGTAGACGGTGTCTGCGTAAGGCCTTTTCAGGATCGGATGCTGGGCTGTTCGATAGAATTGCTCGACCGATCGCGCATAGTCTTCTACCGAGTTGTGTTCGACAAGACCCACAATCGCTTTGACCAGCAATTCTAGATCGGAATCGTTGCCGTCATAGTGTTTGTCAACCGCCCGCCCAAGCCAGGCGAGATCGCCGTCCTTCACTGAGCGGTATGGCTGTCGCTTGGCCAGCGACGGATCAACTTTGATCGCATCCAGCCACTGTTGCACCACGTAGTGCAGCTGAGTCGGCATCGGCTTCTCCGACCAAAGCGTACCGTCGTTGTCGAAAACGGCGATGCGCTCCGGCCGGGGGACGGCTTCTGGCCCGTCGACGGTCGAAGCGACGAACTCCTCGATTGAGTGCTTGGCAACCGACTCCTCCCAGGAAACCAACTGAGGATTGAGCGACATCTCTTTTACCATCCTTCACATTCGTTGACAGGCAATCTGATGGTTAGCGTGGGGGCTGGAGACGACGTTGAGGTAAAGGCGCTGGTGGTCCGCGGTCCTTGATATCAAAGGCAGAGCCAACCGGGGGATGGACGTGACTGCCAGCGGACTCGGCTGATTGTCGCAGCCAACAGTTCTTATGAGTGTGTGCGGCGGACAATGTGTACGTTCTGCTCCTTGGTCAGCCCGACGGCAGTCAGACCCAGTCGCCCAGCAAACCTGATTTGGTCACTGCCCAGAGCGCGAAGAAATCAATCCCCAGAAGCACTATGGACCACAACGGATAGATAGGGAGAAACAAGAAATTGGCGCTCGCTCCGAGACACAAGAAGAAGATTGACGCCCAAGCGGCTACTCGGCTCCGGGCCGCCAACGCAATGCCGGTCGCTATGAGCACAACACCGAGTGTCAGATGAATCCATCCCCACACGGTGAAATCAAAGGCGAACAGGTAGTTAGGGAGGCTGACGAGTAATCCGTCGTTGATGAGCGCAGCAAGCCCTTGAACGAATTGAAGTACACCAACAAGAGTTTGTGACACTACCGCAAGTGCTATCCCTTCGGTCACCCAGTCTGAGGCAACCCTGCTGCGTCTGAACTCAGTGTGTTCTGACATCGTATTCACCCTTCAAGCTCCGTCTTGGGTTGGCCCTGACGGCGCTATTCAAAGAATGTGTGACGAACAGTTATGCCGTAAGAACCGTAAAACCGACAATTCCACAATCGTCGTGCTGAAATACGTGAAGGTCACCCGCGAAAGGTGATAATTAATCCGACGGGGGAGTACCGTTCGCGATCGTGGTGATATGTGGGCGGTGACTCTGCTCAGGCTCCGAATGTGGTTAGGCGGAGTCGAATGCACTGCAGACCAGACGCCGCCTAGATGCTCGAACCGCGATTTGTCCGCTCATCGTGGCTACATATTTCCTCGCGGCGACAATGCTGGTGATGGGCCAGTTGCGGCGGATAGTCGTAGCTACAGGTTCAGTTCCTCAGCGACCTCTACGGGCATGATCGCGATCGTTACGCCCGCTCGACCCATGACCACCCCGACGAACTGTCTGCCGGAATCGATGGGTTTCGCCAGGCGGCGAGCGAATCCTTTGTTGACGTATCCGTAGATGTGTTTCGAACCGGGACGAGCGACAGCAATCGCATTGGGGTCGTACTTGTTCTCAGGTTCCCGGCGAAGATCAACATGATCGCCGACCCTCAGTCGTGCAGCGGGGTAGTTTTTCCATCCTCGAACGTTCAAGTAGAAGATCCCAAGTCGTGCCAGCGCTAGGTTGCCAGGGGAGGGCTGTTTTCCGGATTCCTGGCTGACAAATCGGAACTCGCCTTCGCGCCGCTCGACGCGGAAGGCAAGGGTGCCGCGCTCGTCGCGGACCAGCTCGGAATCGGCTTCTACCTTCGACAACCACGTCTGGCTCGGGGGCGCAACAGCGTCGATCGAGTCCCGACCGGGCCCGCTGGGAAGTGCATCGTCTGTCTGTGGCTTGTGAGCAGTCGGCGACAGTGCCTTTGCGAGCAGCCAACATCCAAGTGCTATTGCCAAAAGGATGCCGACTGCGACCCACATGAGGAGACCTCCATGTCCACCGTTTCCAGAATTTTAGCCGAACCGGGGACCAGGAGAGGCGAGCTGGTGCGAAAAGATAGAAACTCAAGCCCTGGCACATCACACGAGTAGCTTGACGCGCTGATTAAGAATTGAACACTTGTGTAGCCGGGTCGGGAGCTCGTCCTTATGGACCGCAACCTAACGGTGACGTCCTGCCTCCCGCAGCGTGTGAACTTTGTAGACTGGGCCGATGGCGAGACAACTCATTGAGCACGTCTACGACGACCTCGACGGCACACTCATCTCCGACCCTGCTGAGGGCCGAACCGTCACATTCGCGATCGATGGAACCAGCTATGCGATCGACCTCACTGCAGCTCACGCCGAGGAGTTAGAAGAGAACCTCCGGCCGTTCACCAGAGTGGCCAGAGCGGTCAAGAGTTCGCAGTCCAAGAGGCGCACCAGTGACACTCGGCGAGGACGAGGCGATCTCGAAGAGATTCGCAAGTGGGCCCGAGACAACGATTATGACATCTACACTCGTGGTCGTATCCCAGCGGCTGTCGTCGAAGCCTACGACAACGCCCATTAACTCGATTCTCGCGCGAATGCCCGGCAAGATCGCCGCGTCCACAGCACGACGTTAGGCGACTGATGCAGAGGTAGTTTTTCGCCTGAAGAGGACGATCGAGACTGCATAGGCGACGACGAGGACGCCGATGAGCCAGATCAGAGCGATCCCGATCTCGTTGTTGATGGGTTGTTGGGCAAAGAGCGCGCGGATGGTATTGACGATTGAAGTCACCGGTTGGTTCTCAGCGAACCAGGCGATGGGTCCGGGCATCGTCGCGATCGGCACGAAGGCAGAGCTGATGAACGGGAGGAAGATCAGCGGGTAGCTCAACGCGCTGGCACCATCGACGGTCTTCGCTGCCAACCCGGCGATGATCGCCACCCACGTCAGGGCAAGCGTGGAGAGCACGAGAACGCCGACAATCACGATCCAAGCTCCGGGCGACGCGCTGGTCCTGAAGCCCAGAACCAGCGCGACGCCGATGACGATGCCAACCGATACCAGGTTCGACACCAAAGAGGTCAGCGCATGCCCCCAAGGTACGCTGGACCGGGCGATCGGCATCGACTGGAAGCGATCGACGATGCCGCTTTGCATGTCGAGGAAGAGTCGGTACGCGGTGTATGAGATACCGGATGCAATGGTGATCAGGAGGATTCCTGGTAAAAGGTAGTTGATGTAGGACTGCCCGTCACCGGTGTCGATTGTTCCGTCGGACATTCACTTCGCGCCATCACGCTTGTGTGCATGGTGACGATCGGTACATGGAATCTCGAAAACCTTTTCCGGCCCGGGGATGACTCCGCTCCTGAAGGCTCTCAGGAGTACGAGAGCAAGCTGGATGCGCTGGCGTCGACGATCACAGATCTCGCTCCGGATGTCCTTGCAGTTCAAGAGGTCGGAGACCCGTCAGCGCTCAATGACCTCGCGGGACAGCTCAAGGGCACTTGGCGCACTGCATTAGCCGAGCCAGACGCGCGCGGTATCCGTGTCGGTTTCCTATCCAAATCGGCGTTGACCAAAGTCGGAGAGATCTCGGATTTCCCCGACGGGTTGTCGCCCGTGCAGGTCGATGACGAGGGCGGAACGATTGAGCAGATGGGTCGCTCCGCGCTCAAAGCACGTATCCGAAAAGGCGGCGCGACGATCGACGTCGTCTCAGTCCACCTCAAATCCAAACTGCTGTCGTACCCCGGCGGTCGATTCTAGCCCCGGGATGAAGGCGAACGTGCTCGATACTCCGTTTATGCTCTCCACCGACGAGCAGCAGAGGCATCCGCAGTCCGCGCCGGAGCGGTCGAACTGCTCGGTGGTAACGGACGCGAGAACAGAGCCATTGTTGCAGGCGATCTCAATGTTGAACCTCAGGCTGCCACGACGCAGATTCTGCTCGGCCCTGGTGGCTCGGAGTTCGGCACGACCGGCTTCGATCGGGCTGACAAGGGTGATGCTGATCGAATGTGGTACCTGGAACAGCCGATCCCGGAGGAAGAGCGGTTCACGCGTATCTATCGCGGCCAGCGCGAACTCATCGACCATATTCTGGTCAGCCACGCCCTCACTGATTCGATTGAATCGGTCACCACTGGGGGAGTGGGCATCTCCTCAGTGACCGACTCGCCAGGTCGGCGTAATGCTGCTGAGGCCTCGGACCATCGTCCAGTAGTTGCGACTTTTAACCTCAACTGAGCTTCGCCACCGGCGCAAGCTGCTCGACTTCGTGGAGTCAGGCAAGTCTCCAACGTCCGCGCTGTCGTCTATTCAATCCGACCATGTCGTGAGCCGTCAATGTGCCGGCGATGTTCCTAGATCAGTTTTTTGGCTGAGAGGCAAGCTCGGCGCTGGCATCGACCCATCGAAGGACTGAGCTATAGGTTGATGAGAGGAGCGCATTAGTACCCAATCACGTGTGAAGTTCGGAGAAGTTCGAAGGTCGTTCCAAAGTTTCCGGCAGAACCTGCTTGATCTGGGTAGATTGTGATGATGGACGAGTCTCAACAATCCTTGAAGCCGGGCCTATCCAGGTCTCCAACGAATCCTTTCTCTGATGAGCCCTCTGAATCGATAGATTCTGAACTGGTAGGGTGCGTTGCCCAGTACAGGTTGGGCTTTCCAGGTTCGCCGGTCCCGCAGCTTTTGGACAAGTGGTTGACCATCGGTGACGTACATATCACTCAATCGTTAAAACCATTTCAATACCAGTACACGGATGTTGTGACAACCGACCATGAAATGCCTCAGATGTTTGAGACAACAAGACGCTTGTGGTCGCGTCCTGGTCAGTTGGTCACAGTGGCGCAGACTGAGTTCCTTGTTAAAGAGAACCGCGCTGGGGACCAAATTGACGCCGCAAGGTCACTGTGCGAATCAGCGTTCGGAGCCCTAACGGCCGTCATTGACGAACGCTTCGTGGACCGACGATTAGGGGAATTCGTGAGCGTCAAGACGGCGAACGATGTCTACTTTGTTGATACCACCAATGCAATGCGATCGTTTGCGCCGGGGATCGGGGGAGTAAGTCTGAAGGAACTGACCGAACGGGCAGCGTCCTCCGTACTGCAATCAGCGTTGAAATTCTATGCCCGAGGTGTGGAAAATCGCCTCACCGAAATTGGCTACGTGTTGTATGCGGCGACAGCAGACATGCTGGCTGGTGGCCGAAGTAAGCTCAATCCGAGTGACCTGAAACGTGCTTTGGATATTGCTGGGCAACCGGATAGATGGAACATCAGCAAGTTGAAAAAGATCACGCAAGCTCGTGGGCGCTTGATCCACAATGGAATGTTGCCGTCAGCGGAAATGTACGAGCTCTGGTATGACCTCGAGGAGATCGTTCGCACTCTCCTAAGGCACAAGATGCGGGTAAGAAGCGATTGGCATGACCGAGTGCCGATGTACGAAGGGCCAGCGCTGGCTCCGCCAACGGATCTGGATGAGGAACCCACGCCGGATGGGGCAACCCCATAGCTCACTAACCTTGTCCTGTTCTATGTGTATAAGGCCAGCACGTTGTCGCCGGCTAATAAGGGAAGGTTGCACATAATTGTTGATTGATGCTCCGGGGATACTTGTGCGGCGAGGGCATCGCTACCGTTATTGAAGGTCGAATGGTGGAGTCGGCGTGGACTAGTTGAGGTCGAGGACGATCCTTTTGGTCCAAGTTGTCCGTCAGCTGAGGCGGGAGTCGTCGACGATTCCAGGTGGAATGGTCTGTTGTCGGTATTGGTTACGAGGGACTCCTGTCATTCGGCTCGTGCTGGCGAATGCGCGTGAACCGCTGGTTTCTGTATAACTGTCGCTACCGTAGGACGTCGACGTAGGTGCTTCACCAACTGAGCGGAAGCGATATTTGAACGATCGATAAGCCCCTGACCTGCAATTTTGTAAAGTAGGCATTCCAGTTTCGGCAAGCTTGGTCATCGAAGCATGTCTCAGTACGTTCTGCGTCAGCTCGCAGAAGCCTGATCGCAGGAGACGCGCTGAGGCGCTGTGAGTCTGTGACTCGCGGCAGTCGGTTCGCGCTGAGGCGCTGAACCGGAACACAGCGAGGGCCGGTGGGATTCTTCCCACCGGCCTTCGTCGTGCCCGGACGCAATTAGCGTGACCATCCCTCACTATCAGCGTCACTTCCTACACGCAGTTCGGCATCCACCATCGTTCGCGGCACAACGACTTGCTGCAACGCGGTGATGCGCCGCGAAGGATGAGGGCCGCTGCTGAGAGCGATAGGATGGGGCGAATGGAATCTGTCCGTCAACGATGTCGTCAGAACTGAGGCCGCATGACCTTTCTCGAATCCCTCGGCTCGCCTGCCGATCTGCGCCGCCTCGACGCATCAGAATGCGACGTACTGGCCAAAGAGATCCGCGACTACCTCATCACGACTGTGTCCGGCACGGGCGGACATCTCGGCCCCAACCTCGGCGTCGTCGAACTGACCATGGGCCTCCATCGCACCTTCGACTCGCCGCGCGACACCATCATCTTCGACGTCGGCCACCAGACGTACGTGCACAAACTGCTCACCGGCCGTCGGAACGAATTCTCCACCCTGCGGCAGCGCGACGGACTCTCCGGCTACCCGAGCCGGTCCGAGAGCGCCCACGACGTCGTCGAGAACTCGCATGCGTCCGCGTCCCTGTCCTGGGCCGACGGCATCGCAAAAGCCCGCCAACTCACCGGTGAGACTGATCGCCACGTCGTCGCCGTCATCGGCGACGGAGCCCTGACCGGAGGAATGGCCTGGGAAGCGCTCAACACCATCGCCGCCGACACCTCCACCCCGCCGAGGCGACTGGTCATCATCGTCAACGACAACGGCCGCTCCTACGCCCCGACCGTCGGCGGATTCGCCGCCCACCTCGACGAACTGCGCACCACCTCGAGCTACGAGAAGCTCCTCAGCTGGGGCAAAGAGACTCTGCGCCAATCCGGTCGCCCCGGTCGCGCCGCCTACAGCGCCATCCACGGCGTCAAACGCGGACTCAAGGACATGGTCAGCCCGCCCGAGACCGGAATGTTCGACGAACTCGGCATCAAATACTTGGGACCTGTCGACGGACACGATCTGCCCTCGGTTGAAAAAGCCCTGCAGCTGGCCAAACAGTTCGACGGCGGCCCCATCATCGTCCACATGATCACGCAGAAGGGCCACGGATTCGACCCGGCCGTGAACGACGACGCCGACCAGTTCCACTCCGTCGGCGTCATCGACCCCGTCACCGGGAGATCGACACCCTCGAAATCCACGTCATGGACCTCCGTCTTCGGCACCGAGATCTGCGAACTCGCCGAAGAGCGCGAGGACATTGTCGCCATCACCGCGGCCATGCTCCTGCCCGTGGGATTGGCGAAATTCGCCGAGGAATTCCCGCACCGCGTCTTCGACGTCGGCATCGCCGAACAGCACGCTGTCGCCTCCGCCGCCGGTCTGTCCTATGGCGGACTTCACCCGGTCGTGTGCATCTACTCCACGTTCCTCTCCCGCGCCTTCGACCAAGTGCTCATGGACGTCGCCCTCCACCGCCAGGGCGTGACCTTCGTGCTCGACCGCGCCGGAATCACCGGCCCCGACGGAGCCAGCCACCATGGAATCTGGGACATCGCGATGCTCCGCGTCGTCCCCGGACTGCGCCTGGCCGCACCCCGCGATGCCGCCCGACTGACCGAAGAGCTGCGCGAAGCCGTGACCGTCGAAGACGCCCCGACCGTGGTGAGATTTCCCCGCGGCGGCGTCGGTGCCGACATCCCTGCGCTGAGGCGGCTCGACGACGGTGTCGACATCCTCCGTGAGGGACGGCCGGGTCCGAATCCCATGTGCTCATCGTCTCCGTGGGGCCCTTCGCCAGGTTGGCCGCGACGTCGCCGACCGCCTGGCCGAACACGGACTGAACGCGACGATCATCGATCCCAGATGGGTGCTGCCCGTACCCGAATCCGTCATCGACCTCGCCGCCGACCACAGCCTCGTGGCCGTCATCGAAGACGGCGTGAAGATCGGCGGCATCGGCTGCCAGATCCGCTCCGACCTGCGCGAAGCCGATTCGCGGATCGGTGTGCTCGAACTCGGCGTGCCCGATGAGTTCCTCCCGCAGGGAACCCGCGAAGAGATCCTCGCCGAGGTGGGCCTCGACGTCGGCACGATCGTGTCCGATATTCTTAAGGCCCTGCCCGCCGAGGTGGCCGATCGAGCCGATCAGAGTTCCCGCCGTGCGGTGTGAGGTGCAGAGCTCACGCCGTACGGTGTGAGTTTCAGGACTGGGGGAGTCCGGCCAAGGCCTTCTGCAGCATGGGAGCACTGAGCTCGACCTGCCAGGGCCGTGCCCCCGCCTCGGCGAGGTAATCCTCGACATCGACGTTCGACTCCGCAGCCAGGGACTTCACGATGGCCGGCTGGAGGAGCACATCATGGGGGATCGTCAGCTCGTCGGAGAGCTCCGACATTGCGGCCTTCAGCGCCGCCACCCGCTCCTTGAGCTCCGCCGGGTTGAACGCGCTGCGCTTCGACCGTCCGCGTTCGAACCGTCCCGGCAGCTCTTCGGCACCCAACCGGGAGGCCTTTCGGTAGGCACGGAAGAGCCGGGCCGCCTCGGCGCGGGAGAGCCGGCGCCACTGCGCCAGGATGTCATCGCTGGACTTCACACCGGACTGTGCGAGGGCGACGAGGTCACGATCGCGCAGGATCTTCGACGGAGCCAGGTCGGCCTCGCGCGCCATGGAGTCCCGTGCCTGCCAGAGCTCACGGACCCGGGCGATGTCCCGGCGGGACTTGATCTTCGACAGCCCATGCGTGCGCCGCCACGGCTCAGCGAAATGCTTCGGGGTGAAATCGAGCAGGTGCGTGAACTCCTGCCGCGCAAACTCCCACCGGCCGGAATCGAGCAGCTGCTGGTGGAGGATGTCGCGGATCGGCAGGAGCACCTCGACGTCGAGGGCGGCATAGTTCAGCCACTCCTTCGGCAGCGGACGCGTCGACCAATCGGCGGCCGAATGCTCCTTCGCCAGTCGCACACCCAGAGTGCGCTCGGCGACAGCGGCCAGACCGAACTTCTCCAATCCGAGCAGCCTGGCGGCCAGCTCGGTGTCGAACAGGGCCGCCGGGCGCATCCCACGCTCCTGCAGGCACGGCAGATCCTGTGTCACCGAATGGATGACCCACTCATCGGACCCAAGCGCCGGGTTGAGCTCGCTGAGATCACCGAGAGACTCGGAATCGAGGAGGAACGTGCCTGCACCCTCACGGCGCAGCTGAACGAGGAAAGCGCGCTGACCGTATCTGATTCCCGAAGCTCGTTCGGCGTCGATGGCGATGGGCCCCGCGGCGGCGGCCAGACTGGCGATCGAGGAGGAGAGATCCTCCGGGGTGTCGACGACGTCGGGGATGCCGTTCGCGGGTGTTTCCAAAAGCGGTAGTTCGGTTGTCATCGACGGCGCCCGGGCAGGGCTGTGACTCCTTCAGGAAGTGGTGGCAGTCCGGCGACTGTGCTGAGCAGATCGATCCAGGCTTCGAAGTGATTGCCGATCAGATCCGGCTCGTCAATCACGGGTGTCCACGAAGCGCGCAGCTCCAAGTCTATCGTGGCCGGGCGATCGGCCAAGGTGCCGAAGCTCTCGGACAGCACCCGAGTGGTCGTCCCGCCGGCGGCGAGCACCTGGCAGTCGTTGGAGTCGAGGGCATCCTCGAGCCAGCTCCACGCCACATGGCCGAGCATCGTCTCATTGCCGAGTTCGTGTTCGAGTTCGGCGCGGATATAGGAGACCACCCGGAACGAGCCTTCCCATTCCTCCGGGGCGGCGGGGTCAAAGAGGACGACGATGCGGCCGGTGGCGAGCTCATCGATGGTCTCGCCGCTGGCCCGCAGGAACGTCTCGTCGGCGCTGACCTCGGCACCGAGAGCATAGGAGTAGGGGGCCAGCCGGGCCGGGGCGGGGATCTCGGAAATCGACACGTTGTTCGTGCTGCGCGCCTGACGCAGCACCGACGTCACGGCGGAGAACTCCGCCGGAATGCGATTGAGAGGTGAGGTGTTGACCACAGTTGCCACGATAGATCAGCCGTGCCGGCAGGGGAATCATCCACGCCGAGGCGGCCCCGGACATTCCTGACGGCGCTGTCCTCGGCCGCATTCTGAGACGGCAAGACGGCCCGTCTTGAAACCGAGATCGAGTGGGCATGTGCGATCGAAGAATGGGAAGATGGAGCCATGACATCACCCTTGTTGGCTGCCCTGCGTTCGGAGCCGGTTTCGCACACTCCCGTCTGGTTCATGCGGCAGGCCGGCCGCTCCCTGCCCGAGTACCGCAAGCTGCGCGAAGGCACCCAGATGCTCGATGCCTGCCGCGACCCCGAGATGGTCTCCGAGATCACTCTGCAGCCGGTCCGCCGCCACGGCGTCGACGCGGCCATCTTCTTCTCCGATATCGTCGTCCCGCTCCAGGCCGCCGGTGTCGATGTGGAGATCGTCCCCGGCGTCGGCCCGGTCATCGCGTCCCCGGTGCGCTCCCGCGCCGATATCGACGCCCTGCCCGGACTCGACGCCGCCGACATCCCCGATATCGCCGAATCGATCCAGCGTGTGACCGCCGAACTCGACGAGACCACCCCCGTCATCGGGTTCGCCGGCGCCCCGTTCACCCTGGCCAGCTACCTCATCGAAGGCGGGCCGAGCAAGAACCACGAGAAGACGAAGTCCCTCATGGCCTCCGAGCCCGAGGCGTTCTCCGCGCTCCTGGGCAAGCTCGCACAGTTGTCGGCGACATTCATCGACGTGCAGCTGAACGCCGGAGCCAAGGCCTTCCAGCTCTTCGACTCCTGGGCCGGCTACCTCTGCCGGGAGGACTACGAGAACCACGTCCTCGAACACTCCACCGCCGTCTTCGACGCACTGTCCGGCCACGATGTGCCCAGCATCCACTTCGGCGTGCAGACCGGTGAGCTCCTCGGCTCCATGGCCCAGGCCGGATCCACCGCCGTCGGCGTCGACTTCCGCGTCGACCTCGCCGACGCCGCCACTCGGGTCAAGCCCGGTCAGGCGCTCCAGGGCAATCTGGACCCGGCCCTGCTCTTCGCCCCCTGGGAGGCGCTGTCGGCCCGCGTCGAGGCGATCGTGCGCAAGGGACTCGATCTCGACCGCGGATTCGTCTTCAACCTCGGCCACGGCGTCCTTCCCGACACCGACCCCGAGGTGCCCGGTCGCATCGTCGACCTCGTGCACCGCGTCTCGGCAGAGATCCTCGGCAGCCGCGGCTGATCGGATGGGACAGATCACCGTCGTCGGGGGAGGGATCTCCGGTCTCGTCGCCGCGTACCGTCTCTCCGCCGATCACCACGTGACCGTGCTCGAGGCCGGCGGCCGCCTCGGCGGCTGCCTGAAATCGACCACGCTCGATGGTGCCGTGCCCGTCGGCATCGACACCGGAGCCGAAGCGAGCCTCAACCGACGTCCGGAGACCAAGAGCCTGGCCGCCGAACTCGGCCTCGACTCGGTGTTCCCTTCGACACACCACAGTTCGCAGGTGCTGAGCCGGGGAGACCTGCACGCGATTCCCAAACGGACGATCATGGGAGTGCCCGCCGAAGCCGCCGAGGTCGAATCCCTCATCGGCACCGAGGCGGCCGAACGTCTGGCTGCCGAGCAGCTGACGCCCCCGATCGACGGCGACGATGTCTCGCTGGGTGCGTTCCTGGCCGAGCGCCTCGGCGATGCCATCGTCGACTCCCTCGTCGATCCGCTGCTCGGCGGAGTGTATGCGGGCCGCTGCCGGGACCTGTCCCTGGCCGAGACGGTTCCTGCCCTGCTGCCCGCCGCCGTCGAGGGCACCTCGGTGCTCGACCTCGTGGCGCAGCTGCTTGCCGCACGCGATGCTCAAGCGGCTGCCCCGGGACGACCGGCAGAACCGGTGTTCATGAGCTTCGAAGGCGGGACCAACCGCCTCATCCCGACCCTGCACGAGGCGATCGAGGCCCGAGGAGGTCAGGTCCGCCTCGGCGCCGGTGTCACCGGTATCCGGCGTGACGGTCGCACTTGGACGGTGACCGCGGACGGGACCGATATCGAGTCCGACGGGCTCGTCCTCGCCACCCCTGCCCACGTCAGCGCGGGACTCCTCGCCGAGGCGGCCCCCACCGCGGCCGCGGCACTGCAGTCCGTCCCCTACGCCTCCACCGCGTTGGTCGCGGCGCTCGTCGATCTCGGGGGAGTCGAGCTGGACGGTTCGGGATTCCTCGTCCCCGTCACCGAGGGCACATTCATCAAGGCCTCGACCTTCGTGTCGAACAAATGGCCGTGGACGGCCGCCCATATCCCCGCGGGCACGGCCCTGGTGCGGATGAGCATCGGACGCTTCGGCGACGGACCAGAGGTGTGGAGCAGCCTGTCCGACGAGGAGATCGTCGAACGCGCCTTCGCCGATTGGCAGGCGATCACCTTCCGCCCGGAATCGCGCCTGCTGAGCGCAGAAGTCCAACGCTGGAACTCCGCCCTGCCGCAGTACCTGCCCGGCCATGCCGGACGGATCGCCGCCGTCGATGCGGAGATCGCAGACCTGCCCGGTCTCGAACTCGCCGGATCCGCGTACGGGGGAATCGGCATTCCCGCCTGCATCGCCCGTGCCGACTCGGCGGCTCAGAGATTGAACCGGTCAGCCGACGACTCGTAAGACAATTGAGAATGAAGAGATGACAGAAGGAGCAGATATGAGCGAATACACTCAGCCCACCGACGCCCAGATCGAGGAAGCGAACGAGCAGACGCGGTATATCGCCTACTCCGTCTTCGCCTCTGCGGGAGAACTCGGCGATGCCGATCGCAGGGAACTCGCCGATGAGCTGCATGCGGCTCTGGAGCCGCTGAATGAACGCGGCCTCGTCGTCCGCGGAATCTACGACGTCTCGGCTCTGCGGGCCGATGCCGACGTCATGTTCTGGTACCACGCCCCCGAGATCGAGGTCGTCCAGGCCGCGTACTCAGCGATCCGTCGCAGCCTGATCGGCGGAGTGCTCGAACCCGTCTGGTCCAACGTCGGAGTCCACCGCCCGGCAGAGTTCAACAAGGCCCACCTGCCGGCTCTGCTCACCGATCCCGAGCCCGGCGACTACATCTGCGTGTACCCGTTCGTGCGGTCCTACGACTGGTACCTCCTCGATCCCGCCGAACGGTCGAAGATGCTGCGCGACCACGGTATGGCCGCCGCCGGGTACAAGGACATCAAGGCGAACACGATCGCCTCCTTCGCTCTCGGCGACTACGAATGGCTGTTGGCCTTCGAAGCTCCCGAACTCCACCGCATCGTCGACCTGATGCGCGACCTGCGCAACACCGAGGCGCGTCTGCACGTGCGTGAAGAGGTCCCGTTCTACACCGGACCGCGCCGCGAACTCGTCGACATCGTCACCGACTGGCGCTGACCGTCAGTCGTTCGTTCGGCACTGACGGTGAGAGGTTCGCCCGCCAGCGCTGGAGACGGATAGCGAAAGGGCCGCCGCACCGTATCGGTGCGGCGGCCCTTTGCATTCTCGAGGAGCGGGAGGTGGTTACTTGCTGCCCTTCTTCACCACGTAGGAGTGACCGTTGGCGTCGGTGCGCATCTCCAGACCCATGGCATCGAGCTGTTGGTGCCGCAGCGTCTCGTCCTCGTAGTATCCGCCCGGTCGAGTGTTGTCGACCTGCGCCGGTCCGACGATCTTGCGGAAGAAATTGTTGAGCCAGCCGACTCCGCGCTGGGACTCCGGATGCTGGGTGTTCCGCGCCGACTTCTTCTGCTTCGGGTCCTGGTGCCGGTTCGAACCATCGGCGGAAGGCTGCGAGGAGGACGACATTGAGAATCCTATCGACGAGGCGCCGCAGGGGCGAGAACTGGGCTGGTTTCATCTCAAGTGTACACTGATGGTTAGTGCACTAACTAATACGCGAAAGGGCGGCGCATGCCCTGTTTGCCGACGCGGAGGATCGACGAGACACGATGCTGGAATCAGAGGGTTCGACAGAGCAGATGGACAATCCGCTGGCGCTCGAGAGCCAGATCTGCTTCGCCCTGGCCGTGGCCTCACGTGGGGTGATCGGCGCCTACCGGTCCGTGCTCGAACCGATCGGTCTGACCCATCCGCAGTACCTGGTCATGCTTGCGCTGTGGCAGCATGCGAAGCTGCCGATGCGCGAGATCGCTCGACTGCTGCGTCTCGAACCTGCGACCGTGTCGCCGCTGGTCAAACGCCTCGAAGCGCTGGGCTATGTGACGAAGACGCGCAGTGACAGCGACGAACGGATCGTCGAAGTCACCCTCACCGACACCGGCCGTGACCTGCGGAAGACCGCCGAGGCGATTCCCGGGACGATGATGGCCAAGCTCGGCATGGACGTCGACGAAGTGCGCGAACTGCATGCGGTGATGCAGGAGATCATCGCCTCCGTCGACGCCGCCGAGGCCGGCGCGGGCTGAGCTCAGCCCGCCGAGGCAGAACAGAAATGAGGTCAGCCCGCGGGGCGCTCCATCGGGGTGTGCTCGAGGCCGTCCTCGTCGAAGCGAGGCCCGTTGGGTGCGAAGCCGAAGGATCCGTAGAGTCCTTCGAGATGCGACTGCGCATTGAGGGTCAGCGGCGAGTCCGACCAGGCGCCGACGACATCGGTGAGCAGTCGGCGGCTCCAGCCCTGTCCACGGGCATCGGGATGGGTGGCGACACGACTGATGCTGCGCGCTCCGGGTCGGGCGGCCGGTCCGTCGGGGACATCGGCCGGCAGCAGCCTGGCGTAGGCCCAGGGTGCAAGGTCGCGTCCGTGCTCGGCCCCGTGTGTGTCCGACATCGCCGTCGCCGACCTCGGGTAGAAGAAGTGCAGCGTCTCGGGCAGGGTATCGACTCCATCGGCGTCAAGGAAGACGCATTCCTGTTCGACGACGAAGGCGCGGGAGCGCAGCTGCAGAATTCCGTAGAGCTCTGCAGGCAGCAGCTGGTCGAAGGTCTTGACGACCGGTTCGGTCGCCTCGACGGTCTGAGGCGCCGTCTGAGAGTCCGTCGCCACCTCAGCTGTCCGCAGCGTCGGTGTTGAGCTTCAGGGAGATCGAGTTGATGCAGAAGCGCTGATCGGTCGGAGTGCCGTAGCCCTCGCCCGAGAAGACGTGGCCCATATGCGAATCGCAGTTCGCACAGCGGACCTCGACGCGTTCCATGCCCATGGAGGTGTCCCGGATGTAGCGGACCCGGTCTTCGGCCAGAGGTGCGTAGAACGATGGCCACCCGCAGTGCGAGGCGAACTTCGTGTTCGAGGGGAACAGGTCGGCACCGCAGGCCCGACACTGATACATCCCGGCAGCTGTCTCATCGTTGTATTCACCGGTGAAGGGACGTTCGGTCGCGCCCTGGCGCAGCACTGCGAACTCCTCGGGAGTGAGAACGTCCTGCCAGCGGATCTCCTCTGCCGCGGCCCCCTCGTTGGTCGAAGTTCCAGCGTTGATATCTGATGACTGAGTCATCGTGACCTCCGGTATCTGTCCATGACGGTGTGTGCGGCGAGGAGGAATCGGTCTCCGCCTCTGCTGATCGCAACAGCGAGAGGCACTCGCTCATTCCGCACAACAGCGTTTGGTGCCTGATCATTCCGTAGGCAACAATGAACACAGGAGGTTTTCATGGTCCGCGACACGAAGTTCCCCGCTCGTCTGCTTGCCGCCGGTATCGGTGTCGGCGCCGGGCTCGGTGCCCTGATCTCTGTGGCATCGTCGGGGCTGGCCGCCTACTTCGCCCGCAGGATTGTGGTCCCGGAGAATGCGCCGGAAGAACTCGACATCCTGCACATCGACGGCTTTCCGCCGAATATGCGCATCCATCTGCCCGCCGATGAGGAGACCACGGTGCCCGGCACCTACGGCCTCTACTTCAATCAGGGGTCGGGGCACGCGGTGATCGGCGACATCGTCGAATACGATCCGCGCTCGCGCACCGTCTCCCGAGAGATCCTGTCCGTCACCAGCGGTGATATACGCCGGGCCTGGCGAGGACGCTGGACCGGCATCGTCTACCCCGATCCGATCGCGGCCGGCGTGAACTTCGACGACATCGAGATCCGCTCCGATGCCGGCAGCCTGCCCGCATGGCTGCTGCCGACCGATCATCCGGAGCCGCAGGACACCTGGGCGATCCTCATCCACGGCCGCGCCAGCACCCGCGCCGAAGGTCTGCGTGCGGCTCCCGTGCTCAACACCCTCGGTGTGCCCGCGATCGCCATGTCCTACCGCAACGACGCCGAAGTGCGGGTGGAGACCACATCGCGCTACGGCCTCGGCGACACCGAATGGATCGACGTCGACGCGGCCATCGACTACGCCGTCTCACGTGGGGCGAAGAACGTCGTCCTGTTTGGCTGGTCGATGGGCGGGGCCATCGCCCTGCAGGCGGCTTCCCGCGGACGCAACCGCCGATTCGTGACCTCGCTGGTCCTCGACGGGCCCGTCGTCGACTGGGTGAATGTGCTCGATGGTCAGGCGAAGAAGAACCTGCTGCCGACGCCGGTCGCCAAGCTCACGCTCGAAATGATCACACAGCCGTGGGCGCGGCCGATCACCGGTCTGGAGACCCCGCTCGACCTCGACCGCATGGACTGGGTGACCCGTGCCGCCGAACTCGATGTGCCCGTGCTGCTCATCCACTCCGATGACGACGAATTCGTCCCCTCCGGTCCCTCCCATGCCCTGGCGGGGGTCAGGCGGGACCTGGTGACGATGCCCTCGTACAGCAAGGCCCATCACACGAAGGAATGGAACATCGACCCGGTGCGCTGGGAAGACGACGTCGCGAACTTCCTCGAGGCGAAGATCCTGCCCGAGGATTGAAGCCCTGCCCTCAGGGTTCGAGCCTGAGTGTGTCCTCCGCCGCCGCTTCCACGGCCTGCTTCGAATACGGCCAGGGACGATTGACATTGGCGGCCCAGTCATTCGTCTGATCGTCGTAGTGCGGGTGGAAGGCATGCCCCGATGCACCCGTGAGGTTGATCCAGTTCGAGGCGTCGAAGTTCGACAGATCGACCGTCTGCCGCATCGACGGCACCCAGTTCGTCTCGTAGCCGACCGAGGCGTCCCATCCGGTGGCATGGACGACGCCCGAACCGCCGGAGACCTCATAGGGACCGCGGTTGAACAGCTTCTCCACCGGTGTGATCCCGGATTCGCCGAGGCTGGCGTTGCGGATCGTCAGCCGGTGCAGAATTCCCCACCGCCACGTCACGGGCTCGGGTCCCAGCAGGTCCTCCGTCTCTTCCCACGCCGACTTCATGGCTTTGCGCAGGGCCTCTTCGCGGCCTTCGACGCCGTCACCGGACCACCACGGCGAATTCGGGTCCTTGAGCATATCCGAGAGCACGAGGTACCAGCGTGAACCGCCGCCGGGGGACACGCCTTCGGGCAGCTTCGAGCTGATCGTCTGCTCGAGCAGCGTCTTCGTGAGCACATTGAAGTAGGCGGCCCCGGCGCTGCTGGCGGAATCGAAGCCGTTCCACTGCTTGAGCAGCTTCTTCGCCTCGAGGATGTCCTCGTCCCCGTGGGAGTGGATCTTCACCGCTTCGGGCACGAGCTTCGCGGCGAACGGATTCTGGTTGTCGTCCTGGATCTCCGCCATGTCCGTCGGTCGCAGCTTCCGCCCCTCGGCGACGGCGTCCTTGATGCGCTTCGTAATGCGTCGGGCACGATCTCCGTAGTCGAAGTCCTCACCCAGATCCACGGTCTCACCGGGGGCGGCGACGGGATTGTTCGCGGTGACGATCCACCCGCGCTCGGGGTTGTACAGGTGCGGCAGATCCTCGAAGTCGATCCAGCCCTGCCAATCCTCCTCGGACTTCCATCCTCGGCGGGGCACGCTGCCGTCGGCCTTTCCGCGGCGTGGGATCATCCCGGGGGCCTGGTAGCCGATATTGCCGGCGACATCGGCGTAGACGAGGTTCTGTGAGGGGACGTCGAACAGGGACGCCGCATGCCGGAATTCCTGCCAGTTCGTGGCCTTGTTGATGGCGAACACCGCCGAGGCGGTATTGCCCGGGCGCAGGGCCGTCCAGTCGAGGGCGAGCCCGTAGTGCTCCTCGGCCGGTCCGGACTTCGGATCTTGAGAATCCGCTCCGGTCGTCGAGTCGAGCACCTTGCGGTAGGTGCCGTCAAGCTTCGACACCAGCGGACCGTTGCGGGTGGAGCGGATGGTGATCTCACGCGAGTCCTCACCGGCGACCTCGATCGTCTCCTTGCGGACCTGCAGCGGTTCGTCACCGTCGTCGTGGATGACCTTCCCATCGCGGATCTTCTCCACCACGAGGTCGGTGACATCGGCTCCGAGGTTCGTCAGCCCCCAGGCGATCGACTGATTGTGCCCGATGACGACGCCCGGCAGTCCGGAGAAGGAGAACCCGGTGACGTCGAAGGGGCACTCATCGGTGACCTTCTTGCATCGCAGGCCCACCTGATACCAGACCGAGGGCATCGCCGGGGCGAGGTGCGGGTCATTGGACAGCAGCGGTCGAGCGGTGCTCGTGTGCTCCCCGGAGATCACCCACGAGTTCGACCCGATGTCGTCACTGTTCTGGCCGAGCATCGGCGGCAGGGAGGAGACGGTGTTGCGCAGTTCGAGGAGATCATCGGTCGGGGGTGCAGCCTCGGTGTCGGTGCTCCCGGAGGGGGGCGTCCCGGTGACGGAACCGCCGGCATTGGCCTGGTCGTCGGGCTGTGCCGGTTCCTCGGTTCGCGCCGAATCGTCGCCGGGGGGCTGGTTGTCGACGTCGTCACCGGTGCGGTCCTTCGGGGCCTTCTCACCGGCTTTGCCGCCGAGGATCGTCGGCCGGGTGGCGTACGGGTAGTCCGGGTAGAGGTCGCTCATCTGCTCGTCGGTGAGCTCCGAGCTGAGGATCGACCGGTCGATCTCGTCTTCGAGGTTCGAGCGCAGGTCCCAGGCCATGGCCTTGAGCCAGGCGACGCTGTCGACCGGGGTCCATTTCTCGACCTCGGTGCTGCCGGACTCCAGGCCGAGGACGGCGTATTCGAGGGACAGCTCGGTGGGGGACTTGTCCTTGAGGTAGGCGTTGACGCCGTCTGCGTAGGCCTCGTAGTAGCCCAGGCTCGTCTTGTCGAGCTTCTTCACTTCCTGTTCGGCGACCTTCCGCCAGCCGAGTGTGCGGATGAAGGTGTCGGTGCCCAGCTGGGATTTGCCGAAGAGCTCGGAGAGCCGTCCCGAGGTGACATGCCGGCGGAAGTCCATCTCCCAGAACCTGTCCTGAGCGTGGACGAATCCTTGGGCGAGGAACAGGTCGTGGGCGGTTTCGGCCTCGATGGTGGGAACGCCCGATTCGTCACGGTGGACGGTGACCGGCGCGTCGAGCCCCGGCAGTGAGATCTCACCATCGGTGGTCGGGAAGGACCGACGGACGAGGAACAGTCCGACGAGGGCGAGGATGAGAGCAAGCACGAGGACTGCGGCGACGACGCGCAGCAGCACACGTGCACTGACCGACAGGTTGGAACCGCTGGATGGGCGGAGCACCTTGAGCAATGCGCTCGATTCTTTCTCATTCTGCGCATCGGGTGCCGCCATGAGTCTCCTTCGGCTGTCCTGAATGTTTCGGTTCTCAGCAAGTATAGGTGTCAGGAGGCCTGGGTCTGTGGACAAAAGTCACGAGAACGACGGAGACCATCATGAGCAGGAACCACGCCACCAGCTTCGTCAGCGGCACCAGGTGCCAGCCGTCGTCCTGACTCGGGTACAGCCAGGTCCCGGCCGCGGTCCCGATGTTCTCGGCCACCCAGATGAAGAAGGCGACGAGGACGAAGGCCAGCAGCACCGGCATGGTCAGTGTTCTGCGGTGGATATGGAAGTACATGCGGCAGCGGAAGAAGACGATGACGGTGGCTGCGACGAGGACGAGTCGGAGGTCGATGATGAAGTGGTGGGTGAAGAAGTTGATGTAGATGGCGGCGGCGATGATCACGGTCAGCCACCTCGGCGGGTAATGGCTGAACCTGAGGTCGAAGAGCCGGTACACGCGGACGATATAGGACCCGACGGCGGCGTACATGAACCCGGTGAACAGGGGCACGGCACCGATATGCAGGATGCCTCCCGGGGCGTAGTTCCAGGAGCCGACGGCGGTCTTGAAGATCTCCATTCCGGTGCCGACGATGTGGAAGACGATGATGACGATGAGTTCACGACCGGTCTCCAGGCGGGCGGCGAGCATGCCGATCTGGATGAGCACGGCGAGGATGACGAGGAAGTCGTTGCGGGCCACCGGCGCGTCGTCGGGATAGAACCACGAGGTGGCGATGATCGCTGCGAGCATGAGCGCGCCGAAGAGACACGCCCAGGCCTGTTTGATTCCGAAGGCGAGGAACTCCCGGACGCCGTCGGGGGCCCGGGGGAGCAGCCTGTCAGCGAAGGCGTCGAGGACGGCCTCGAGTCGAGTGAGTTCGCTGCGATCGGCCATACGGGTCCTTCGGCGGGGAAGTGAGGGGCGTGGAGTGCCAGGGTATCGCGGACCTCTGAGGGCAAGATCCGACAGAACTTCGAACACGGGTACATGACCTACACGAAGAGTCAGGCCATCAAGGTCTACCTCACCTGACCGACCGGGTCCGGGCATAGACTGCCCACATGCACATCCTCCTCTTCGGCGCCTCCGGCCACGTCGGCACCGGTCTTGCCCGTCTGCTCAGTCCGCACCACACGGTCACCGGGATCGTGCGCCAACGCCCGACAACGGAGACGGCGTATGAACCGCTGATCGTGCCGGACTGGGTGGACGAACCGGAGGCGGTCACCTCGGCGCTCGCCTCCGCCGGCCGGCCTCCGGTCGATGCCGTCATCGCCGCCATCGGCGGGTGGTACATCGACGAACCGGTGCTCGACCGAGGGCTGGGGAAGTTCGATGCGGACTATGACTCGTATCTGCGCGGGCACTTCACGGCCTGTGTGCTCTCGCAGTCTCTGGCCACTGAACGGTCGGAGGCAGTCGGTTCGTCAACTGAGCGTTCAACCGGTCAGGTGTCTGGCCGGTCAACGGATGCAGGACCGGACTCCACGCGGTTCGTCCATCTGGCCCTCAACGGTGTCGCCAGCGTCGAGGCGCTCGCCGGATCCGGGGCGATCAGCGTCTTCGGCGCCGCGCAGAAGATGCTCATCGAAGTCGCCGCTGCGGAATCGACGACCGTGGACTTCCGGGAGCTGCGGATCATGGCTCCGATCGGCGGCGATGATCGCAATGATCTGACCGGGGGTGTCGACACCGTTCCCCTCGCCGAGGTGGCCGAAGCGATCACCCCGATCCTGTACTCACCCGAACGCTTCGACGTGAGCATGGAGATCCCCGCGACCGCTGAGACGTCGGACGGCTGAGCCTCGTTCAGGTGCGACGGTAGCGGAGGAAGACCTGGTCGTCCTCGGTGCTCACATCGATGAGGCGCAGATCGATCTTTGCCTCGAGCCCGGAGCAGTGGCTGCCGGGGGTGCGGATATAGAGCGGGCTCACGCTCAGATGCAGTTCGGCGTCCGGATAGTGCTCGAGCAGCCGGAAAGCGAGGTTCGGACCCGATTCGCACAGCAGCACCTCCTCGCCGGGTGGTGCCGAGTCGTTCCCGGGGGAGGCCTCACCCCCTCCCGCGGATGACTTTTCGGAGCGGGACCGCAGCGATTCGGGGGAGGGAGCCGTCGGGAGTGAGGCGGCCACCTCGGTGATGGTGTCGGCACTGAAATTCTGGGCGCGGTAGTCGAGACCGCGAGCATCGAACTCGTTCTGCAATGACTCAGGATCGGATTCGGTGAGCACATACACGGGCGTGTGCTCCAGCGTCTTGCCGGCGCGTTGATGACGGGCAGCTGCGGATTCAGCGCGGTGCGGCGGTCGATGATGATCGCATTCGCATTACGGCGCAGAGCGAGGAAGCGCCGGAAATCAGCGTCCGTGGACACCCCGGTGGACCAGCCGTCTTCGGCGAAGGATCCGTTGATCGACTGGACGAGGGAGATGATGAGTCGGCGCACGGGCTCCTGCTCTTCTGCTTCTTCGGCTCTGCTATTTCTTCAGTTCGGGGGCCGGGCCCATGGCGATGCGCGGGTGGGCGTCGGGATCGATGGTGCGCATGATCCACTTGAGGTCCGCCTCTTCGAGGGTGACGCAGCCGTTCGTGCCCGAATCGTGGTCGAGGTGCAGCCAGATTCCGCCGCCCTTGTCCCAGCCCATCGGTCGGGTCTTGTCCGTCGGCGGGGTGCCGGGCTTGCGGTTGTAGTCGATGGCGATGATGTAGTCGAAGACCGATTCGTAGTCCGCCCCGTAGGCCACCGTCGCCGAGGAGGGCAGACGATCGTCCTGGGTATACGGCAGATCGGTGCCCGGGTTCGCCTTGAAGCCGCCGGCGTCGCTGAGAGTGAACACTCCGATCGGGGTGGTCTTGTCGCCCTCACGGCGATCCTGCAGCCACCCCTTGGAGCCGTTGTGGGTGTCGAAGGTCTTGAGCTTCTTCCACTTCTTGTCCGTGAACTCATAGAAGCTCAGACTCGACTTCTCGGAGTCGGCCGACGGCGAGGTCGCGACGAGGACCTGCGAGGTCTCTGCCGGAATCTGGTCCGTATACTCCTTCGTCAGACCGGGGACAGGGACGGGATGGGCCGGGCCGGTCGCCTCGGTGCCGGACTGATCGTCGGCCTGGTCTGTGGAAGTTGATGCCGAGTCGGTTCCGGTGGGGGAATCCTGAGCCGGGGCTGCGAAATCACCGAAACTCGTCTGCTGCGCGGGAGCGGAGAAACCGGCGGATTCGACCGTCGCGGAATCGTCCGTGCCGTCGTCGGCAGCGGCGCCGCAGGCGGTCACCAGCAGAGCGCAGGCGAGGAGCGCGGGCAGTCCCGCGCGCCGGTAGACTCCATCGGACATGAGGTCATCATCTCACGAGGTATGAGAACTCGCCGGTAGCGA
Organism: Brevibacterium sp. LAARM3_SD1; assembly: GCF_057364765.1. Taxonomy (NCBI): domain Bacteria; kingdom Bacillati; phylum Actinomycetota; class Actinomycetes; order Micrococcales; family Brevibacteriaceae; genus Brevibacterium; species Brevibacterium sp. LAARM3_SD1. Next base: position 76,895 of record NZ_JBNFOL010000015.1, read on the forward strand.
CTATGCGAAAATGACCTCATGAGCATTCCACCTGTGCCGAACCATCCTCCGCGCCCCGGGCGTCGGAAGCCGGCCGAGGAGTCTCCTGAGTCGATCACAACCCAGTTGTTCATCGGCGAGGGCGAGTCCGCGGCCGCCGATGGCTCCACCCAAGCGCTGACTCCCGCAGAACTTCAGAGGCTGCGGTCGATGGTCGAATCCGATGGCACCGATGCCACCGAGGTGCTCAGCCTCGAAGAGCTGCGCGGACTGGCCGCCGCGGATGGATATCAGACCGGAGGGCTGCCGGCGGCCCCGCGCAAGGTGAACTCCGAGGACATCGCTGCGGCCGAGGCGGCCTCGGCTCCGAAACAGTGGAATCCGCTGCCCGGCTCGCAGCCGGCGGCAGGGGACGCGCACCAGACAGAAGCCTCTGCGCAGCAGCCCGGACCTCAACCGCATCAGGCTGGGGTTCACCCGAGCCAGCCAGAACCTCATCCGAATCAGGGGCAGTGGAGAGGCGAATTCGGTGCCGCCGGCCAGGCCGCAGCACCGCAGCAGCCATCCGCCGGACCTGTGCAGTCGCCGGCGGACCCGACTACGCGCAGCCCGGAACAGGCCACCCCGGTGGACCCGGGTACGGGCAGCCGGGCCACGTTCCTGCCTACGCCGCCGCCCCTGCCGGATATGCCGCCGGCTATGGGCCGGGCGGACCTGCCGGCCCCGGTGGCCCAGGTGGGCCAGGCGGGCCAGGCGGGCCCGGCGGTCCGGGGAATCCCGGCGGACCGTACGATCCCTATGGCCGGCGCACCGACACGAAGAAGGTCCCCGCCTGGCTGTGGGTGCTCGCGGCTATCGCGCTCATCCTGGCACTCGGCATCGTCGGCTATATCGCCTGGGACTCCACTCAGGGTGATGACACCACCACCGTCGGGCCCACCGACGAACCGTCGATCGGACAGACCGACGACCCCGAGCCGTCCGATTCGGGCAGTTCGAAGGCACCCGTCGCCGAGGAGACCTTCACCTCCCCGTCGGGCAACATCGCCTGCACCATCGATTCCGACCGCGCGCGCTGCGTGATCACGGACTACGAATACTCTCCACCGCAGAAGCCCGAGGACTGCAAGCTCGACAACTGGGGCTCGATCGTCGTGGCGAACAAGGAAGGTGCGGGATTCTCCTGTGTCGACGCGCCCGAGAGCAACGGTCCGGCCCGCGTCCTCGGATACGGGGACTCCATCTCCGCCGCGGGGATGACCTGCACCTCCAGCGAAGAGGGCATGACCTGCAAGTCCGACGACACCGGAGTCGGTTTCAACGTCCGCCGCGCCTCGGTCGACTTCCTCAAGTAGGCCGACGGGCACGGCTCGGGCGGCGTCCTTAGAACCGGGCGGCGTCCTCGAAATCGGGGGACCCTGCCCGGGCCGGACGGATCGAGCCCGATCCGGGCGGAGCCGCCTCGGCGATCTTAGGATGTGGACTGGATTCGGACGCAACGCGGAAGGGGGGCTACGGTGGCTGTGTGGCATTCAGGTTCCTCCTCCTTCCTTGCCGCGACGAGTCCTGAACGGACAGCACGCTCGTCGCGGAGTCCTCGTATGCTGGTCAAGCGTTGAGAAACTTAAGTTAGAGGAACAATGAAACTGCAGAAGCCTTCTCCCATGCCGTTCGGCAAATACAAGTCGTTCCAGGACCGCATCGCCCTCGATATGCGCGATCGCACCTGGCCGGACCAGATCATCACCAAGGCGCCGCGGTGGCTGAGTACCGACCTGCGCGACGGCAACCAGGCGCTCATCGATCCGATGACACCGGACCGCAAACGTAAGATGTTCGACCTGCTCGTGGGTCTCGGCTTCAAGGAGATCGAGGTCGGATTCCCGGCCGCCAGCCAGGTCGACTTCGACTTCGTCCGCGAGATCATCGAACAGGACGCGATCCCCGATGACGTCCGCATCTCCGTGCTCACGCAGGCTCGTGAGGATCTCATCGAACGCACCGTCGAATCCCTCGTCGGCGCGAAGAAGCCCACCGTGCATCTCTACAACGCGACCGCGCCGGTCTTCCGCAAGGTCGTCTTCGGCTTCGACGGTGACGGCTTCGATCAGACTCGCGATATCGCCCTGCAGGGCACCCAGGCCGTGATGAAGCACGCCGAGACGATGCTGTCCGACGCGGACTTCGGCTACCAGTACTCGCCGGAGATCTTCGTCGACACGGAACCCGAGTTCGCCCTCGACATCGTCGGCAGCGTCCTCGACATGTGGCAGCCTGCCGCCGGCCGGGAAACCGTCGTCAACCTGCCCGCCACCGTCGAACGCGGCACACCGAACACCTATGCGGACCAGATCGAATGGTTCTGCCGCAATATGCCCTACCGCGACGAGGTGGCCGTATCCCTGCACCCGCACAATGACCGGGGCACCGGCGTGGCCGCAGCGGAGCTGGGAATGATGGCCGGAGCCGACCGCATCGAAGGCTGCCTGTTCGGCAACGGTGAGCGCACCGGCAACCTCGACCTCGTCACCGTCGCCCTCAACCTGTACACGCAGGGTGTGGACCCGGAGCTCGACTTCTCCGATATCGACGAAGTCATCCACACGGTCACCGAATGCAACCAGATCGGCGTCCACGAACGTCACCCCTACGGCGGCGACCTCGTCTTCACGTCGTTCTCGGGTTCGCACCAGGATGCGATCAACAAGGCCTTCGCCGATCGTGAGAAGAAGGCGAACGCGCAGGGCACTCCGGTCGACCTCATGGAATGGGACATGCCCTACCTGCCGGTCGACCCGAAAGACCTGGGCCGCTCCTACGAAGCGATCATCCGTGTGAACTCGCAGTCCGGCAAGGGCGGAGTGACCTACCTGCTCAAGAGCGAGCACGGACTCGACCTGCCGCGTCGCATGCAGGTCGAATTCTCCCGCGCCGTGCAGCAGCACACCGAAGCCGGCGGTGAGGTCACCAGCGAGGAGATCCGCCGCATCTTCAACTACGAGTACCTGCCCTCCGACGACCCGGAGACGGCTTGGGGTCGCTTCCAGATCGTCGGCCTGCGCACCGAATCGGGCAATGTCGACGGTGGCGGCTCATCGGCGGAGCGCATCGAGGTCGACCTCATCGTCGACGGTCAGGAACGCACCTACGAAGGACGCGGCAACGGACCGATCGACGCGCTGGTGAAGATCCTCATCGAGCAGTTCGACGTCGACGTCCGCCTTCAGGACTACTCCGAGCACGCCATCGGCTCCGGCGCGGACACCACCGCCGCGGCGTATGTCGAACTCGCCGTCGAGGACCGCGTCGTCTGGGGTGCCGGACTGCACCCGAACATCACGAAGGCCTCGCTCAAGGCCGTCGTCTCGGCTGTCAACCGCGCGGCTCGGGACCGCCAGAACTGAGGCCGCTGGGCTCTCGGTCAACGCGAAAGTCGAAAAGGTCGTCGCCAGCGACGTGATCTGCGACCTTCGCGTTGCGGGAGGCCGTTGGGCGCTTTGAGCAGTCCCCACGGTCGATCTCACAGCAGTCGCTTAAGCGCGGCGGGGTGATTCCCCGCCGCGCTTAAGCGATAATGGGCGGGTGCACAACTATCGTGATGAAGGCATCGTGCTCCAGGGGCACAAGCTCGGCGAAGCCGACCGCATCGTCACCGTGCTCACTCGCAGCCACGGCCTGGTCCGTGCCGTCGCGAAGGGGGTGCGCCGGACGAAATCGCGGTTCGGCTCCCGCCTCGAACCCTTTATGCTCGTCGACCTGCAATGCCATGTCGGGCGCAGCCTCGACATCGTCACCCAGGTCGAACTCGTCGAACCATTCGCCCGTGGAATCGCCACGGACTTCGATGTCTATTCGGCCGCCTCGGTGATGGCCGAAACAGCACGCAGCATCACCGAAGCCGAACCTCAGTCCCGGACGCATTTCCTTCTCCTCGTCTCTGCGATCCGTTCGCTGTGCAACCGCGAACACCCGCCGCGGCTGTCCCTCGATGCGTACCTGCTGCGCGCCATGTCCGTGGCGGGGTGGGCACCGAGCCTGCTCGACTGCGCTCAGTGCGGCAGCCCCGGACCCCACCGCGCGTTCTCCGCAGCGTTGGGCGGGGCCGTGTGCACGAACTGCCGTCCCTCCGGTGCGGCGCTGCCCGACACCGATGCGCTCGAACACATGGCCGCACTCCTGTCCGGCGACTGGGAGCGGGCCGAAGCCGCTGACCTGCACGATCAGATCGACGGGTCGAAGATGGTCTCGGACTGGGTGTCCTGGCACCTCGAGCGCAATATCCGATCACTGAGAGTTCTGGAGAGCACATGAGCTACCCCGCACCACCGGCCCACCCCAGCGGAGCGAAGCCTCCGCGCATCGACGCGAAGTTCGTGCCCAAGCACGTCGCGATCGTCATGGACGGCAACGGTCGGTGGGCGAATCAGCGGGGACTGCCGCGCACCGAAGGGCACAAGGCCGGTGAGGCGTCGCTGCTCGACGTCATCCACGGCGCGATCGAGGTCGGCGTGGACTATCTGTCGGCGTACGCGTTCTCGACGGAGAACTGGAAGCGCTCACCCGAAGAGGTGCGGTTCCTCATGGGCTTCAACCGCGACGTCATCCGACGACGTCGCGACGAGCTCAACGCCCTCGGTGTGCGCATCGTCTGGTCCGGGCGGCGTGGTCGGCTGTGGCGCTCGGTCATCGACGAACTCGAAACCGCTGCGGAGATGACGAAGCACAACACCGGCCTTGTGCTCCAGTTCTGTGTCAACTACGGAGGACGCTCGGAGATCATCGACGCGATCAATGAGATCACCGACGAGGTGGCCGCGGGGAAGCTCAAACCGGGCAAGGTCTCGGAGAATACCGTCCGCTCCCGCCTCTACGCGCCCGCCGTGCCCGACGTCGACCTGTTCATGAGGTCGTCGGGGGAGCGGCGGACCTCGAACTTCCTGCTCTGGCAGTCCGCCTATGCCGAGATGGTCTTCCAGGAAGTGCTGTGGCCCGACGTCGACCGGCGCACCCTGTGGGCGGCGATCGAAGAGTACGCCCGCCGCGACCGTCGCTTCGGTGGCGCCGTCGACACGCCCTCTGCCTGAGGCGGCGTCTGAGGGCCGCGGGCAGGCGGCCAAGGGCTTCTGAGGTTCGCTCAGCTGGGCGACTCGATCACACTGGGTGGGCGCCCCGTGGGCCACTGGGTGGGCGAAATGGTCACGAAAAACCGTGCGCGACGTGACCATTTCGCCCACCTGAGCAGGGTTCGTCGGCGGTTCGAGAGGGGCGAGTCACCGAAGTGCTGCAGAGTAGAAGCATGACTACCTGCCTCTCGGACGACGACGGCCCCGCAGCTCAGTGCTGCGGGGCCGTCCGTCTGAGTCAGATCAGTAGCGGTCGCGGGGACGGTCGCCCCGTCCGCCGAACTTCTTGCCGCCTCGGCGATCGCCCTTGAAGTTGCGGCCGTCGCCGGGCTGCTTGTCGAAGTTGCGCTTCTTGAACGGGCGTCCCGGACGACCCGAATCCGGACGGATGTCGATGGGACGGCCCTGGATCTCGGTGTGGGAGAGCTTGCGCAGCACCGACGGATCGAGATCCTTGGGCAGGTCGACGAGCGTGTGGTTCGAACGGATGTCGATATGGCCGATCTGCTTCGAGGTGATTCCGCCTTCGTTCGCAATCGCACCGACGACGGCGCCCGGCTGCAGTCGCTCGTTGCGACCCAGCGCCAGACGGTAGGTCGTCATGTTCTCATCGCGAGCACGACCTCCGCGGCCCGGACGGCCGCCGTCACGACCACCGTCGCGGTCACGACCCTGGCGACGTGTCGGCTCGGGCATCGGCTCGGCCTGGAGAGTGTTCGACTCGAGGACGAGGGAGGCCAGAGCGGCGGCGATGTTCGAGGCCGGCACATCGCGGGAGAGCGAGTACTGCTCGATGACGTCGGTGAGTTCGGACAGTTCGGTCTGCGCGAGGACATCGTCGATGCGCTTCGTGAACTTCTCGACGCGGGTGTTCGTCAGCTCTTCGACGCTGGGCAGAGTCAGCGGCTCGACCTTCTGCTTCGTGGCGCGTTCGATCGAGCCGAGCATGCGCTGCTCGCGCGGGGTGACGAACAGGATCGCCTCGCCGGAACGTCCGGCACGACCGGTGCGGCCGATGCGGTGGACGTAGGACTCGGTGTCGTGCGGGATGTCGTAGTTGACGACGAGCGTGATGCGCTCGACGTCGAGACCGCGGGCGGCCACATCGGTGGCGACGAGGATGTCGATCTTCGCCTCACGCAGCATGTCGATCGTGCGTTCACGAGCCTGCTGCGGGATGTCGCCGTTGATCGCGGCGGTCTTGAACCCGCGGGCACGCAGCTTCTCGGCCAGCTCCTCGGTGGCCTGCTTCGTGCGCACGAACATGATGATGCCCTCATACTCCTCGACCTCGAGGATGCGGGTGAGAGCGTCGAGCTTATGCGAGTGCTGGACCATGAAGTAGCGCTGGCGGATGTTCGCGCCGGTCTGCGACTTCGCGGCGACCCGGACTTCCTGCGGGTTGTTCAGGTACTTGCCGGTGATGCGGTGGATCGAGGTCGGCATTGTGGCCGAGAACAGCGCCACCTGACGGTCGGGTCCGACCTGGCTGAAGATCTCTTCGATGTCTTCGGCGAAGCCCATCTTGAGCATCTCGTCGGCCTCATCGAGGATGAGGTGCTTGAGGCTGCCGAGCTTGAGCGATCCCTTCTTGAGGTGATCGATGACACGACCGGGAGTGCCGACGACGACCTGCGCACCACGACGCAGACCCGCCAGCTGCGGGCCATAGGCCTGACCGCCGTAGATCGGGAGCACGGAGAAGTCGGACAGTTCCGTCGCGTAGGAGGTGAACGCCTCGGCGACCTGGATCGCGAGTTCGCGAGTGGGGGTGAGCACGAGAGCGAACGGGCCATCGTCGGCGCGCCCCGCCTCGGCGAGGTCGGACAGAGCCGGCAGGGCGAAAGCCGCGGTCTTGCCGGTTCCGGTCTGGGCGAGACCGATGACGTCACGGCCCGACAGGAGGGTCGGAATGGTCTCGGCCTGGATGGGGGTGGGGACTTCGTAGCCCTGGGCCTCTACGGCTTTGAGCACGAGCGGGTGGAGTCCCAGTTCGGAGAATCTCGGAGTGGTTTCGTCGTTTGCGGATACATCGGTCATGAGTGATCTCTCTCACGTCGGCACACACTTGATCGCAGATGACTGTAGTGGCGATCTACCCTGCGGCCGCTTGTGCAATCATCGTAAGCAATCCGGGCCGAAACCGTAGAGATCCAAGAACTCGCTTGGACAGACGTGAAGACGTCGGTACGGAGAAAGGTTTGGGTGTACCCCCAAGTCTACATGCCGCACCTCCGCCGAGGCGGTCCCGAAGCGGGAAACAGAGTGTGAGATCAGTCGCCTCCGGCGCTCGTCCGCCTGGGTTCAGGTCGGGTGCCTGGGTTGGCGTCGGGGCTGGTCGGGCCGAGCGTCGCGGCTGGTCGGGCCGGTGTTGAGGAAGCGACGGCGTGACCAGTTAGGCTGGTACCTGCGAGCCACGGCAGCCGGCCGTCGGCGAACTGAAACAAGGAGAGAACTAGTGGCACAGTCCAAGTTGGATGCCGTCATCGCCCTGGCCAAGCGCAGAGGATTCGTCTTCCAAGCAGGAGAGATCTACGGCGGTTCCCGCTCGGCATGGGACTACGGGCCGTTGGGCGTGGAGCTCAAGGACAATATCAAGGCCCAGTGGTGGCAGCAGTTCGTGCGCGGTCGCGAAGACGTCGTCGGCCTCGACTCCTCGATCATCCTGCCCAAGCGCGTCTGGGAAGCCTCCGGCCACGTCGCCACCTTCGTCGATCCTCTCGTCGAGTGCCTCAACTGCCACAAACGCCACCGCGAGGACCACCTCGTCGAGGCGTATGAGGCGAAGAACAAGAAGGCTCCGGAGAACGGAATGGCCGATATCGTCTGCCCCGACTGCGGCACCCGCGGTCAGTGGACCGAGCCGCAAGAATTCTCCGGGCTCGTCAAGACCTTCCTCGGACCTGTCGACTCCGAAGCCGGACTCCACTACCTGCGTCCGGAGACCGCGCAGGGCATCTTCGTGAACTTCAACAATGTGCTCACCGCTGCCCGGAAGAAGCCGCCGTTCGGCATCGGCCAGATCGGCAAGGCCTTCCGCAATGAGATCACCCCCGGCAACTTCATCTTCCGCACGCGTGAGTTCGAGCAGATGGAGATCGAGTACTTCGTCCACCCGGACGAGGCCGACGACTACTACAAGCAGTGGGTCGAAGACTGCTGGTCCTGGTTCCTCGACCTCGGCATCTCCGAGGACAACGTGCGTCGCCTCGACGTTCCCGCCGAGGACCGTGCACATTACTCGGCCGGCACCATCGACATCGAATACCGCTTCGGATTCCAGGGATCAGAATGGGGCGAGCTGATGGGTGTGGCCAACCGCACCGACTACGACCTCGGCACCCACACCGAGGTCTCGGGAGCGAAGCTGCAGTACTTCGACCAGGCCAGCGGCGACCGCTACACCCCGTATGTCATCGAGCCCTCCTTCGGCCTGACCCGGTCGATGATGGCGTTCCTCGTCGAGGCCTACAGCGAAGACGAGGCCCCGAACACGAAGGGCGGCGTCGACAAGCGCGTCGTGCTGGGTCTCGACCCGCGCCTGGCTCCGGTCAAGGCTGCGGTGCTGCCGCTGAGCCGCAACGAGAAGCTGACACCGGCGGCGAAGGATCTCGCTGCGACGCTGCGTCGACGCTGGAACATCGACTTCGACGATGCCGGCGCCATCGGCCGTCGCTACCGTCGCCAGGACGAGATCGGCACCCCGCTGTGCATCACCGTCGACTTCGACACCCTCGATGATCAGGCCGTGACGATCCGCAAGCGCGATGACATGAGCCAGGAACGCGTGAGCATCGACCAGGTGGAGAACTACCTGGCCGAACACCTCGCCGGAGTCTGACCCCAATTACTACCCCGACGGGCGGCCCAACAACCCTGGGCGCCAG
>NZ_JBNFOL010000016.1:0-84481 GCF_057364765.1 Brevibacterium sp. LAARM3_SD1
GGCTCAGCAACCTCGCGCGAGGTTGCTGAGCCGCCGTCAGGTAGTAATTAGGGGGATTGGTGGGTGTAGTTGCCGCCCAAGACGGTCGCGCGGACGGGGATCTTTGCGATCTCGTCCGCCGCGACGTTGCCTGGGTGAGTCTCCAAGGCGACGAAGTCGGCGAGTTTGCCGCGGCTCAGCGTCCCCTTGTCCGCGCCCTGGCCCGAGGCCTTCGCCGCCTCGACCGTATAGGCGGCGATCGCCTCATCGACGCTCAGGGCTTCGGCGGCCGAACCCATGACGTCCCCGCCCCGGGTCCTGCGGGTGACGAAGGCTTCGATTCCGCGCAGCACATTCCCGTCGGCGCACGGGCGGTCAGAGCTGCCGGCCATCGGCACACCCGCATCGACGAACGACTTCGCCCGGTAGATCAGATGCCGGCGGTCCGGCCCGAGCGAAGCGTTCATCCCGTCCCCGATGCCATCGGCGAACGCCGCCTGCGGGGTGACGACGATACCGTGTTCGGCCAGCGTCGCCAGGTGCTCGTCATGGACCAATGCGGCATGCTCGATCCGGTTCGGCACCGCCCGACGGCCATAGCGCTTCTGCGCCTCGACGATGTTGGCGATTGCAGCATCGACGGCGGCATCACCGATGGCGTGCACGGCCAGCGACCACCCGGAGGCATAGGTGTCCAGTATCTGCTGACGCAGCACCTCCGCGTCGTCCTGCAGATAACCGGGGTGGTCCTTGCCCGCATAGTTCTCCCGCAGCGCCGCGGTCTCGCCGGACAAGGCACCGTCCATGAAGAACTTCACGGGCCCGATCGAGATGAGATCATCGCCGAGGCCGGTCCGCAGTCCCGCATCCAGACCGATGCCGAACCCGTCGGCGGAGTTCGCCGCGATCGGGTGCAGCCCGTCGGCCTGGGGCATGAGCTGCGCTCGCGCCCGCAGCTTGCCCTCTTCACGCGCCCGCAGGTAGCCGCTGATCTCGATGGGGGAGTGCCCGATCCAGCCATAGGCGATTCCGCATTCACCGAAGGACGTGATGCCCTCCTTCGCGTAGTAGGCCGTCGCCAGATCGAGGGCGTCGACGACGGTGTCGAGCGAATACGGACGGATGAGATCCTGGACCAGAGTCTGCGCGGTCTCCTCGATCAGCCCCGTGGGATGACCGGCCGCGTCACGCACGACCTTCCCGCCGACAGGCTCCTCGAAACCCGGCTCCAGGATGCCGGCCCGACTCATCGCCTCGGTGTTGGCGATCGCGGCATGACCGGACGTCTGCCGCATGAACAGGGGACGATCCCCGGTGATCTCGTCGAGGCGAGCCAGGTCCGGATACTGCCCGTCGTAGTCACGGTGGGCGTATCCCGTGGCTTCGATCCACTCCCCGGACGGAGTCGTCGCCGCGGCCTTCTCGAGCGCCGCATACACATCGGGCAGACCGCCGGGCAGCGCCGTGACATCGACCGAGGCCAGGGTGAGACCGAACCAGGTGGTGTGGCAGTGCACATCGTTGAAGCCCGGCAGCACAGTCGCCCCGCTCAGGGACTCGACCCGATCGGCCTCAATGCCGTCGAGCTCCTCATCGAAGCCGATGATCCGGTTGCCCCACACCCCGATCTTCTGCGCCGCGGGCGCGACGGATCAAGGGTGTGTGCGTCGAGGTCGGTGAAGATCGCGTCGATTCTCATACGGTCACCTTAGTCAGATTCGCACGACTGCCGCCCCACCGTTCACGGCAGGCCGCTGCTGAGTTCACGGCAGGCGCGCCCCGCGAACGGTCGGATCCGTGATGCAGTGGACGAGCGAGAGCCCCTTGTGCCCCAGCGCGCGTTCGAACGCGTCGCGGAAGTCCTCGGTGGCCTCGACGCGGATGCCGAGCCCGCCGAATGCCGTGGCCATGGCTGCGAAGTCCGGGTTCTGCAGGGCCGTGGCCGTGGCCCGGCCCGGATATTCGCGGTCCTGATGACCGCGGATCGTGCCGTAGACCGAATTGTCGTTGAGCACGACGGTAAGGTCCGCGCCGTGCTGTACGGCCGTGGCCATCTCCTGCCCGTTCATGAGGAAATCCCCGTCACCGGCGATGCAGAACACCGACCGTTCCGGATGGACGAGCGCGGCGGCGACCGCAGCCGGCAGACCGAATCCCATCGATCCGTTGCGCGGGCCCAGCGCCGAGGGGAACCCGTGCGTGGGCAGGAACCTGGTCGCCCACCCGGAGAAGTTCCCCGCCCCGTAGGTGATGATCGCGTCCTCGGTCAGCAGCTCCTTCACATGGACGAATGCTTCGTCCATGTCGACGAACCCCGCCGAGGCGGCCGACCCCGAACCTGCCACCTGCGGTTTCCGCCACGCCTCGAGCTCGGCCCGAGCCTCGGCGACCCAATCCGGCAGCGGCACAGCATCCCCGGCCGCTTCGGACAGGTCATCGCCGAGCGGCGGTTCGTCGATCGACCCGTCGGAGGAGACCGAATAGGTGCGGGTGCCCTCCTCGGTGAACAGGGATTGGGCGAACCGGCTCACCGAGGTGACGATGTGCTGGTCGAGACGACCGAAATGGCCGTGCGCATCGGCATCGGGGCCGATGACGACTGTGCGCTGGTCGACGCCGTTGCTGAACCCGTCGGTGGCCACATCGGTGCGGACGCAGCCCAAGTAGATGTGCAGGTCCGCCTCGGCGAGGACTCTCTTCGCCACGGGGGCCGCACCGTAGCCCAAGATGCCGAGGAAGTTCGGACTGTCGTGGTCGATGCCGTCATAGGCGCGGAAGGTGCCGATCACGCCGAGGCCGCGGTCGCGTGACCACTGGGCGATGCGCCGCGAGGTCGACGGGGACCAGTCCTCTCCGCCGATGACGAGCACAGGACGGTCGGCTGCGGTGATGCGGGCCCGCAGCTCCGTGACGTCCCCGGCGTAGGGGGAGGCTGAGCCGTGCACACGTGGGGGAAGCGCCGTCCCCGAAGTGGGGCGGACGAGGACCTCTTCGGGCAGGCCGACGATGACGGGACCGGGCCGTCCGGTCACGGCGGTGTGCATGGCGTCGACGACCACCTCGGCGGCCTTATCGGGATCGTCGAGGGTGAGCACCTTCTTCGCGGTCGAGGAGAACCAGCCGTCCAGGTCGAATTCCTGGAAGGATTCACGGCCGCGATGATCAGTGGGGATGAGCCCGATGAAGACGACGAGCGGTGTCGCATCCTGGAAGGCGGTGTGGACGCCGACCTTGACGTTCGCCGCACCGGGACCACGCGTGACCATGACGATTCCGGGCACTCCGGTCATCCGCCCCTCGGCGACGGCCATATACGCGGCCCCGCCCTCCTGGCGGCAGACGATCGGGGCGATAGACGAATCGCGGAGTCCGTCGATGACATCGAGGTACGACTCGCCGGGAACCAGATAGGTGCGAGTGACTCCGTGTGCTTCGAGTTCCTCGACGATGAGATGACCTGCAGAAAGAGACGCGGAGGTGTCCATACCCCATGCTTATCATCATTTCGCCTCCTGTGGTTGTCTCAACTGCCCACCACCCTGCCCATTCGAAACTGTGAGGTCGTATGATCGTGCAACAACGGAATCAGTACGGTCCGCCGACTGAGCCCGTGAGCAGGAAATCCACACCGGACCGGGGTGGGGACTGAGACTGACAGCCAGGAGGCTCTCGCATGACCGGAATCGACTCCGACCAGGCAACGGCGCAGGAGTTTGAGCCCACCGACCTGGGCGGCGGCCGCAGGCACGGTCGCGTCGGAGCCCCCTCGACGCCGCGCCGGGCGCAGCTCGAACGGGATCCGGGAATGCCGGCGAGCACGTGGCGGCTGCGTTCGGATGCGTGGGAGTACCTGAAGTTCGCGATCAAACGTCTGGCCGTCAGCGGCGGGGACTTCTCGATGATCGCCGAAGACGGCGAGGTGTGGCGCTCGCTGCGTTCGCTGAAGACGATCGAGCTCTACTGGGCAGGTTTCGGTCAGCGCTATGTCGAGGAGATCACCGACCTGCTCTCGAACGGCGAATTCGACCGTGCGCACGACATGATCACACGTGCGGTCAACCGGCTGCGCGGCACCACCGTGCCCGACACCGGTGAAGACGACCTCACCGAGGATGAGCGCGCCGAACTCAAGGACCGCCAGGACACCCGTCCTCGCTTCGAGGTCCTCATCGTCGATGAGACCACCGAAGGCGGCCGCGATGAACTGCACACCGACCTGCTCAAACTCCGCAACGCCTCCGATCAGTTCATCTACGACTACGTCATCGTGCCCACCGCTGACGATGCGGTGGCGGCGGCCCTGACGAACCCGAACCTGCTCGCCTGCGTCATCCGCCCCGGTTTCACCGACAACACCCGCGAGGTGCTCAGCCGTGACCTGCGCGATTCCATCGAGTTCGCGCACACCTCGACGAAGGAGTCGCCGACGGCGCCGATGAGTCCGCTCAATTCGGTGCGCCGGGTGCTGCGGCTGGCCGACACCCTGGCGAATCTGCGCCCCGAACTCGACCTCTACCTCATGGCAGGCGCCCATATCGAAAGCCTCGCAGGTGCCCTGACCCACCGGTTCCGTCGTGTCTTCCGCCGCGAGGACCAGTTTGAACTCCACCTCTCCCTGCTCCGCCGCATCCAGCACCTCTACGACACTCCGTTCTTCGACGCGATCCGTGAACACGCCCGCCGTCCGGCTGGTGTCTTCCATGCACTGCCCGTCTCCCGCGGCGGCTCCGTCGTCGGGTCGAAGTGGATCGGGGACTTCGTCGACTTCTACGGACTCAACCTGCTGCTGGCCGAATCCAGCGCCACCTCCGGTGAACTCGATTCCCTGCTCGCACCGGTGCACACGCTGAAGAAGGCGCAGTCGCTGGCCGCCCGTGCCTACGGTGCCAAGCGCACATACTTCGTCACGAACGGCACGTCGACGGCGAACAAGATCGTCCACCAGGCCGTCGTCTCACCCGACGAGGTCGTCATGGTCGACCGCAACTGCCATAAGTCCCACCACCATGCGCTCATGCTCACCGGTGCTCGTACCGCCTACCTCGAGGCGTACCCGCTCAATGATGTCGCCTTCTACGGGGCGGTGCCGCTGAACCGGATCAAGCAGCTGCTGCTCGACTACCGGGCCGCCGGCCGCCTCGACGAGGTGCGGATGATCACCCTGACCAACTGCACCTTCGACGGCATCGTCTACGACCCGTACAAGGTCATGTCCGAATGCCTGGCGATCAAACCTGACCTCGTCTTCCTCTGGGACGAAGCGTGGTTCGCCTTCGCCCGGTTCCACCCGGTCACCCGCAAGCGCACCGCCATGGTCGCCGCGGAGACCCTCGAGGAGAACCTCGCCACCAACGCCCACGCCGCGGCGTACCGGGAGCAGCAGAAGCGCCTGTTCGATCCCGAGACCGGTGCCCCCGCCCCCGATTCGGTGTGGCTGGAGGAGGACCTGCTGCCCCCGCCGGACGCGACGATCCGCGTGTACGCGACCCAGTCGACGCATAAGACGCTGACCGCGCTGCGCCAGGGATCGATGATCCACGTCTACGATCAGGAGTTCTCCACCGGCGCCGAGGACGCCTTCCACGAGGCGTACATGACCCACACCTCGACGTCGCCGAACTACCAGATCCTCGCGTCCCTCGACCTCGGTCGCAGGCAGGTGGAGATGGAAGGGTTCGCACTCGTGCAGAAGCAGCTCGACCTGGCGATGAGCCTGTCCTCGGCGATCGCGCGTCACCCGCTGCTGAAGAAGACATTCAAGGTGCTCACCGCCGCTGATCTCATCCCCGAGGAGTACCGGGTCACCGAACGGACGATGCCGCTGCGCGATGGTCTGTCGACGATGTGGGATGCCTGGGTCCGCGATGAATTCGTCGTCGATCCCAGCCGCATCACCGTTGAGATCTCGGGCACGGGAGTCGACGGGGACACGTTCAAGCATGAACACCTCATGGACCGCTACGGCATCCAGGTGAACAAGACGAGCCGGAACACAGTGCTGTTCATGACGAACATCGGCACCTCACGCTCGGCCGTCGCCTACCTCATCGAGGTGCTGGTCAAACTGGCCGGGAAATTCAACGACCCGCACGAACTCCAGGAACAGGATGCGCTGACCGAGCCCGCCGCGGTGATGCCTCCGCTGCCGGACTTCTCGGCCTTCGCCCCCGACTACGCCGCCGAGGTGCCCGCCGAGGATCCGTCGAAGCAGCTGCCCGACGGCGACCTGCGCACCGCCTACTATGCGGGTCTGCGCCGCCAGAACATCGAGCATGTGCTGCCGCATGAGCTGCGGCGCCGTGTCGAGAACGGGGAACAGCCGGTCTCGGCCGGATTCGTCACCCCGTACCCGCCCGGGTTCCCGGTGCTCGTGCCCGGACAGGTCATCACCGCCGAGGTGCTCGACTTCATGTCCGCGCTCGACACCCGAGAGATCCACGGCTACGACTCCCGCCAGGGCTACCGCGTCATCCTCAAAGAGGTTCTGGAGAGCTGAGCGAGATCGACCGTGCAGACCAACCGTCTCATCCAGACCGTCGAAGCCCACACCGAGGGGCTGCCCGTCCGCGTCGTCACCGGGGGAGTGGGACCATTCCCCTGTGAGTCTATGGCCGAACGCCGGGAGTGGTTCATCGAGAACTCCGACGATCTGCGGACCTTCCTCATGTGCGAACCCCGCGGTCACGGGTGGCTCTCGGGAGCGATCCTGCAGCCGCCGACTCGGGCCGACGCGGACTGGGGAGTGCTCTTCATCGAGGTCACCGGCGTGCTGCCGATGTGCGGGGCCGGCACGATCGCTGTGGCGACCGTGCTCGTCGAGACGGGAATGGTGCCCGTCGTCGAACCCGTCACGACCGTGCGTCTCGACGCTCCGATCGGGCTCATCACCGCCGAGGTGGTCGTTCGGGACGGTCGCGCCGAGTCGGTGACCATCGTCAACGTTCCCTCGTATGCGCATGCCCTCGACCAGTCCGTCGAGGTGCCCGGACGGGGGAGGATCGCCTGCGATATCGGCTTCGGCGGGAACTTCTACGCCTTCGTCTCCGCCGCCGACGTCGGCATCCCGTTCGAGCGTGACCGGGCTGAGGACTTCATCTCCGCTGGTCGCGAGATCATGGCTGCGGTCAACGAGCAGATCGAGCCGGTGCATCCGGTGACCGGATTCCGCGGCTGCGAGCACGTCGTGTTCCTGACGCCGCCGACGGAGCCCGGGCCCAATGGAGAAGTGCCGGATGCCCGCCATGTGCTCATCAACTATCCCGGCTGGCTCGATCGGTCGCCCGGTGGCACCGGGACGAGCGCGCTCATGGCCGTCCGGCATGCCCGCGGACAGTTGGGCCTGAACACGGACTTCGTCAATGAGTGCTTCATCGGCACCACGTTCACCGGCCGCCTCGTCGAGGAGACGACCGTCGGCGAACACGTGGCGGTGGTGCCGACGATCACCGGCAGCGCCTGGCTGACCGCGACCTCGCAGTTCATGCTCGACCCCAGCGACCCGTTCCCCGCCGGATTCACCCTCTGAGCCCACGGGGAGACGCCGACCGCTACCCCAGTTGGCCGGGATGGAGGACGCGGGAGAGGAAGTCCTTCGTCCGCTGCTCCTGGGGATTGCCGATGACGTCCTTGGCCGGTCCGGCTTCGACGACGACTCCGCCGTCCATGAAGACGACGCGGTCGGCGACCTGGCGGGCGAATTCCATCTCGTGGGTGACGACGACCATCGTCATTCCCGCCTCGGCGAGGTTGCGCATGACCTGGAGGACGTCGCCGACGGTCTCCGGGTCGAGGGCCGATGTCGGCTCGTCGAAGAGCATGACATCGGGGTCCATGCTCAGCGCTCGGGCGATCGCCACGCGCTGCTGCTGACCGCCGGACAGCGATCCCGGCTTGGCCTCCATCTTCTCGGACAGCCCGACCTTCGCGAGGTTCGCCTCGGCGACCTTGTTAGCCTCGGCCTTCGATCGCCTGAGGACCTTCGTCTGCGCGATTGTGAGGTTCTCACGCACGGTGAGGTGGGCGAAGAGGTTGAAGGACTGGAAGACCATGCCGATGCGGGTGCGGGCGGCATCGATGTCGAGATCGAGGTCGGTCATGTCCATGCCGTCGACGACGATCGACCCTCCGGTGGGAGTCTCGAGTGTGTTGATGCATCGGAGCATCGTCGACTTGCCCGAGCCCGAGGGGCCGATGACGCAGACGACCTCTCCCTTGTCGACGTCGAGGTTGATGTCGGTGAGGACCTGGTTCGTGCCGAAGCTCTTCTGGAGGTTGCGGATCGCGATGATCGGGGTCTTCGTCCCTGTGTGCGAGGTGGTTGTCATCATTTCACTCCAGAATCTGTGGAACCGTATTTGCGCTCGAGGACCCGCGACAGGTACGACAGCGGGATCGTGATGATGAGGTAGCACAGCGCGATGACGATGAAGGGGGTGAGGTTGGCGGTGTTGACGATCTCGGCGCGGCCGAGTGCGGCGAGCTCACGGCCGTCGACGGAGGATCCGAGGATGTAGGCCAGCGATGAATCCTTGGTCAGCAGAATGAGCTCGTTCGTCAGCGGCGGCAGGATGATGCGCATTGCCTGGGGAAGGACGATCGTGAACATCGCACGCGATGATGACATACCCAGTGAGCGGGCGGCCTCGATCTGGCCTTTCGGCACGGCCTGGATACCGGCGCGGATCGTCTCCGCCATGTAGGCGGAGGACACGAGTCCGAGGGCGATCATGATGATGACGAGCTGCGGGAGGATGAAGCCGGGGAAGGCCACCGGCAGACCGAATCCCATGACGAGGAAGACGACGAGGGCGGGCAGCCCGCGGAAGAACTCGATGTAGATCGTCGCCAGCCAACGGTAGACGCCGACCGAGGACAGGCGCATGAGGGCGACGACAAGAGCGATCGCCAGGCCGAGGGCGAAGCCGAGAACGGTGAAGACGACTGTGTTCTTCAGCGCTCCCGTGATGACTTCGGGGAACATGTCGGCGGCGATGTCGAAGCGCCCGAACGTGTCGATGAGCGTCGGCCAGTCGGCGACCAGCGCGACGATGATCGCGATGACGACGAGGATGGCGTATTGGATGCCGCGGGAGAGCTTCGCCTTCTGGCGTTTGCTCATCTTCGCTTTCGGGGTGGCGATGGCGGTCGGGACGGCTGGGCCGGTCTGGCGGCCGTCCTCGCTCGCGGTGGGAACTGACATGGTTGTCCTTCGAAAAACTGTGGCGGGGGTGTCCGCCGGAATGCGTGCCGTGAGAGTTGGAAAAGACTCAGGCAGGTCGGTCGAACTCAGCCGAACGGGCGGCCCGCTGCAACGACTTCATCGCAGCAGGCCGCCCATTCGCAGGTGATCACTTCGGTGCTTCTCCGAACCACTTCTTGTAGATCTTGTCGTACTCGCCGTTGTCCTTGATCTCCTTGATCGTGTCGTCCACGGCCTTCTTCATCTCGGTGTTGCCCTTCTTCATCGAGATGCCGTAGTGCTCGTCGGTCTTGATGTCGAAGCCGACCGCGAAGCCCTTGTTCTCGGTGTTGTAGTTGTAGAGCACGCCGTTGTCATTGATCACGGCGTCGACCTGACCGGTCTTGAGGGCCTCGAGCGAGAGCGGCAGATCCTCGTAGGTGATGACCTCGGAGTCTTTGAAGTTCTCCGTGGCGTAGTCGAGGCCCGTGGTGCCGGCCTGAGCGGCGATCTTGAAGCCCTTGAGCGCCTTCTCGTCCTTCGCGGTCTTGTCGGCCTTCGTCAGAATCGCCTGGTTCGCATCGAAGTACGGCTCGGAGAAGTCCGTGGCCTCTTCGCGTTCGGGGGTGATCGTCGTCGCCGCTGCCGCGACATCGCACTTCTGCTGATTGAACTCCGCGCCCGAGGTGATCGTCTCGAACGAGGTGTTGATGATCTCCTGTTCGACGCCGAGCTTCTTTGCGACGGCATCGACGATGTCGACGTCGAATCCGACGACCTCGCCGTCCTTCTCGAACTGGAACGGCTGGTAGGACAGGTGTGTGCAGGTGGTCAGCTTGCCTTCCTTGACGAGGGGGACTCCGCCCTCGGCAGTCGCTGCAGGTTCGGAATCGCCTCCGCCGCCGCAGGCGGACAGGGCGAGTATGGCGCCGGCGGCCACAATGGCCAGGCTCGAGCGTCGTTTCATGGTTCCTCCAGGGGATCGGTGACCGTGTCGTCACGCAAACGGATTGCCCGGACATTCGTATCTGGGCAATGTCTGAGAGGAATCCTACCGTGAACTGGGTCACACCAATGACGCTTTGATGAGCACCGAGGCGGTTGTGACGAAATCGTAGTCATTCCCGGTGACCGGGACGGCCGCTAGGTCTCCGACCGCGGACGCGAAAGGGCCCGACCAACGAAAACGTCGGTCGGGCCCTCGGGGCGGTTGGTCGAGCTCGGCAGCCTCAGCTGAGCTGATCCTCCATGTCGATCTCCGAGGTGTCCTTGGCCAGCCACAGTGCGATGATCGTGACGATCGCCGCGGCGATGATGTAGAGACCGCAGTAGAAGATCGACCCGCCTTCGGCCTGCCACAGAGCGACCATGGCGAACGGTGCGGGACCGGCACCGATGACGCTGGACATGTTGTAGGAGATCGCCGAACCGGTGTAGCGGACGTTGGCGGGGAAGAGCTCCGGCAGATATGCGGCCATCGGTCCGAAGGTCAGGCCCATGAGAATGAAGCCGACGATGAGTCCGATGATGACTCCCGGTGTCCCTGCATTGAAAAGGGTGTTGACGACGAGTCCGTAGGCGGCGATGAGCACGGTCACGCCCAGCAACATCTTCCGGCGGCCCAGCTTCTCCGCCAGTGGTCCGGAGACGACGGTGAAGATGCCGAAGAACACGACGCCGATGATGAGGTAGGTGAGGAATTCGTTCTTCGTGTACCCCAGCCCCGCGACGAAGCCTGCGGGGTCGAAGGACTTCCCGGCCGCCTCGGCGGCGGTCTGAGCCTGTTCGGGGGTGGCCGGTGAGGTGCCGTAGGTGAGGGTGAACGCGGTCATGAAGTAGAAGATCACGTAGGTCGCGAGCATGATGAACGTGCCGAGGATGAGCGGTTTCCAGCTCGTGGCGAAGACCCGTCCGAGCGGGGCTTTCGAGATCTGCTGCTTCTGCGCGACGAGCTGGAACGCCGGGGTCTCCATGAGTGACATGCGGACATAGAGGCCGACGGCCACGAGCAGGGCCGAGAGCAGGAACGGAATGCGCCAGCCCCAGGCGAGGAACGCCTCGGGGGAGGTCCAGGTGCCGAGGGCGACGAAGAGCAGGTTCGCGATGATGAAGCCGACGGGCGCGCCGAGCTGCGGGAAGGTGCCCCAGATGGCGCGCTTGCCCTTCGGGGCATTCTCGGTGGCCAGCAGCGCCGCGCCCGACCATTCGCCGCCGAGCCCGACTCCCTGGCAGAAGCGCAGGAGGACGAGGAACAGGGGCGCGAGGACGACCCAGCCCGGGGTGCTTGCCGTCGGCAGTAGTCCGATGAGGAAGGTGCCGATGCCCATGATGAGCAGGGAGGCGATGAGCGTCTTCTTCCGGCCGATGCGGTCACCGAAGTGGCCGAAGATGATCGAGCCGAGGGGGCGGGCGACGAATGCGACGCCGAAGATCGCGAACGAGCTCAGCAGCTGAGTCGTCGATGTCTGATTTGGGAAGAAGAGAGCCGGGAAGACCAGCGAGGAGGCTGTGGCGTAGGCGTAGAAATCGAAGAATTCGATCGTGGTGCCGACCATCGAGGCGGTCAGGACCTTGCCGCGGGTGTTGTTCTTCCGAGTCGCTGCGATTGCGTCGTCGTCGACTCCGGGTGCCGAGGAGGGATTCTCCGGCTGTGTTTCGGTGGACATGGTGGTGGTGCTCCGCTGTTTCGTGAGTGCAGGCACGGGCGGGTGGTCCGTGCCGATGGAAAAGGCCGTCGGCGCTGTGTCAGGCACAGCGTCGACGGCGACGAATCGACATTACGCCCGTCTCACAAAACGTGATTTCGGAGTCTCACCGAATGAGATTACTAGGTGGTCGAAGTGTTCTGGACAACTCGGACGGGCGGTCAGTCCGCGGTGGTGACCTCGGTGATCGTCACCTTCTCTTTGGGCGCGCGTCGCCGGCACCGGAGTCTGTGCCCTTGGCAGCGAGATCCGCGACGGTCTTCGTGCTCTTCTCATCCAACTGTCCGAACACGGTGTAGTCGGGCGGCAGCGAGCTGTCGTCGTAGACGACGAAGAACTGGGAGCCGTTCGTGTCGGGACCGGAGTTCGCCATGGCCAGAGTGCCGGCCGGGTAGGTCTCGGAGCCGTCGAGCTCATCGGCGAACGAGTAGCCTGGGCCGCCTGTGCCTGTGCCCGTGGGGTCACCGCACTGGAGGACGAAGATGCCCTCGGTGGTCAGGCGGTGGCACTCGGTGTCGTCGAAGTACTTCTGCTTCGCCAGCGACAGGAAGCTGTTGACGGTGCACGGGGTGCGATCGGCGTCCAGGGTGGCGGCCAGGTCGCCTGCCGAGGTCGCGATGGTGGCCGTGATGGTGCCCTTGGCCTCCGGTTCCTCTGCGGGTGCTTCGACGTCCTTCGCCGCGGACTGCGAATCGGCGGGGTATGAGCACGTTCCCGCCGCGGCCGAGGAGTCAGATTCTCCGGAACCTTCTGCGGAATCCCCCTCGGAATCAGACGAACCGCATCCGCTCAGCAGCAGAAGGGCGAGGACGGCGAAAGCAGCGAGGGTCAGCAGAAGGGCCGACTTCGGGCGACGGGTCGATTCATCAGAGTGGCGGGTCAGGGCATGAGAGCGACTCTGCGCGAGGTGATCCATGCGTTCATCGTATCGGCACTTTCACCGAGAAACGGGCTGAGCGTCGAGACACGGGCGTGCACACCCGTGTCTCGACACGCAGCCCGTTTCTCGGCGGAACTCAGGTCTCGACGGAGGTGCGGGTGCTCGGTTCGGGGGAGCCGCCTCGGCGAAGGAAGATCGCGATGGAGATGACGATGAGTCCGGACACGCACAGGCCCACGCCCACCCAAGCCGGTGCACGGTAGCCGAGGCCGGCGGTGATGACGATTCCGCCGAGCCATGCGCCGAGCGCATTGGCGAGGTTGAAGGCGGCGTGGTTCATGGCCGCGGACAGGCTCGGGGCGTCGTGGGATTCGCGGAATAGGCGCATCTGCAGGGCCGTGGTGATCATCGACCCGGAGATGCCGATGAGGAAGAGGGCGATGATGGCGATGGCCGCGATGTGGGTGAAGGCGCCGAAGGCGGCGAGCACGAGGGCCGAGAGGATCATGCCGCCGGTGGCCGAGCGCTCGATGGACTTGTCGACGAGAGGTCCGGCGATGAGGGATCCGGCGGTCATACCGAGGCCGTAGACGGCGAGCACCCACGGGATCGCGACGCTGGGGACGCCGGCGACGTCGGTCATCGTCGGGGTGATGTAGGTGTAGACGGCGAACATTCCGCCGAAGCCCACGGATCCGGCAACGAGGGTGAGGATGATCTGGACCCGGCCGAGAGCCTTGATCTCGCCGCGGGCCGAAGGCACCTCACCGGCACCGACGCTCACTCGCGGAACGGCGATGGCGACCATGATGACGGTGAGCACTCCGAGCGCGGCGACGAGGGCGTAGGCGCTTCGCCATCCGAACATATTGCCGAGGGCTGCGGCGAAGGGCACGCCGAAGATGTTCGCGATCGTCAGGCCGAGCATCACGCGTGACATGGCTCGGCCGCGTCGGTTGGCCGGGACGAGGGAGGCGGCGACGACGGCTCCGATGCCCAGATAGGCTCCGTGCGGCAGGCCGGAGACGAAGCGTGCGATATTGAACAGTCCGGCCGTCGGGGCGAGCATCGAGGCGAGGTTGCCCAGAGCGAAGAGGCCCATCATGCACAGGAGCAGCAGCTTGCGATCCATGTGTGCGGCGATGGTCGTGATCAGGGGTGCACCGACGACGACGCCGATCGCATAGAACGACACCGCATGTCCGGCCTGGGGGACCGTGATGCCCAGTTCTTCGGCGATCATCGGCAGTAGGCCCATGGTCGCGAATTCTGTCACCCCGATGGCGAAGGCGCCGATCGCCAAGGCGAAGACGGCGAACTTGTAGACTCCGCGGGAGACCGGGGCATCACTCATAGGGCTCCTTCAAGGGAAAAGCGGGATCGGCGAGGCAACCGCACCAGCCTATTGCCCCCAGCGATTCCTCGTAACCCCCGAGGCGCCCAATGTGACGATTCGAACAGCCTCAGTCGGCGTCCGCTTCCTCGGCGTCGTATTCGGCCAGAGCCTGCGAGGCGACGGAGAAAGCGGTGTTCGCGCTCGGCACGGAGCAGTAGATGGCCGACTGGAGGAGGACCTCCTTGATCTCATCGCGGGTGAGCCCGTTGCGCAGCGCAGCCTTGACGTGCATCGCCAGCTCCGCTTCGTGGCCTCCGGCGATCATCGCCGTGAGCGTGATCGCCGAGCGCATCCGCCGCTCGAGTCCCGGTCGGGTCCAGATCTCTCCCCAGGCGTAGCGGGTGATGAGGTCCTGGAAGTCGGCCGTGAAGTCATCGACCTTCGCATTCGCGCGGTCGACATGGGCGTCGGAGAGCACCTGCCGTCGCACGGTCATTCCCGCCTCGCGCACATCGTCGCGGCTGGCCTCCCGCGGCCCCGAGGCGGTCGGCAGGTCGGCCGACGAATCGCCTGCGGCGGTCGCGCCCGCACCGCCGGTGCCGCCGGCCCCTGCGCCGAGTCCCTTGCCCTGCAGAAAGTCGGCGAGCAGACCCGCGGTCACGACCGGAGCCTCGGCCGGGACAAGATGAGCGGCACCGTCGATGACCTCGAGCAGCGCCCCGGGAACTCCATTTGCGATCTCGGCGAGCTTCGTCGCCGGAGTCGGCTGGTCCTGAGACCCGGCGACGGCTAACAGCGGTCGCGCGATCTCGGACAGGCGCGCGCGGACATCGAAGTCGGCCAACGCATAGCAGAGAGAGGCATAGGAGAAGCGGTCGGCGTCCTGCAGTGAGTGCAGGAGTGCAGCCGAGGCCTCCGGTTCGCGGTCCATGAAGCCTTCGCCGAACCAGCGCTGTGCCGAACCGATGATCTGGGTCGGGGTGCCCGAGGTCGCCACGGTCTGTGCGCGTTCCTCCCAGCCCGCGGCCTCACCGATCTTCGCGCCCGTGCAGAACACGGCGATGCGGCCGAAGCGGTCTCCGTGGTCGAGCGCCAGCTGCAGGGCGGTGGCACCGCCGATCGAATCTCCGGCGAGGTCGACGGGAGTGCCGGTCGCGGCCACATCGGGAAGGACGCGATCCAAGGTGGCAAGGACCGCCTCGGCGAGGTCGGACATCGTGATCCGCGGGGCCACCGATGTCCCCGCGGGGACATCGATCGGAGCCGAACGGCCGTGGCCGGGCAGGTCGATGCCGATGACGGTCGTCTCCGGGCTGAGTGCGGAGAGCTCGGTGGCGGCCTGCTGCCACAGGGCGGCCGCGGAGGTGCCCAGCGAGGGCAGGACGACGAGCACCCGGGCGTCGGCGGCAGGGGCAGCGGGGGCGGCAAGAACGGATGCGGTGAGGTCCATGGTTGTCACTTTCTTCGGTCGTTTCTTCAGTCGAAATTCAGGTCTCAGTCGAAGGGCGGCAGGTCGGGTTCCTGCGGTCCGGAGCTGTCGATGGTCGCCAGAATGGACCGGCGGATGTCCTCGGCCTCACCGAGGTAGGACTCGGGGGTGAAGAACTCCTCGATTCCGTCTTCCTCCCCGATCGCAGCGGCCAGGGCGGCGACGGGGTCGGAGCCGGGGGCGATGATGGCCGCGCGGGCGTCCTTGTCCAGGCGATCGCCGAAGACGATGCCGAGCTTCTCCCCGAAGATCCCGGGGGACGCGGCATCGAGGTTGACGCGCATGGCATCGGCGTTGACCTGCAGGCCCGCGATCATCTCATCGAGGATGATGAGCGAGGAGATCGCCAGGGTCATGAGTTCGGACAGGGCCGGCCATTCGGCATGCCAGGCACCGTCGGAGCGTTCTTCGACGGCTTCGGCTGCGGCCGTGGTCAGAGTCGACAGGGAACCTGGGACGCGCATTCCGTTGCGGTGGAGCAGCACCGCCGAGGTGGGGTTCGACTTGTGTGGCATCGTCGAGGATCCGCCGGTGGAAGCCAGGGACAGCTCACCGATCTCGGGACGCACGCCGATGAGGATGTCGCGGGCGATGGACGCCCCGACGGTGACGCATTGGGCGAGGTGGGAGCCCCAGGAGAGAATGCGGACGCGATCGGTGTGCCAGGGAACGGGGATCTGGGTGAGTGCCGCATCGGGGCCGACCATCTGGACGTGGAATTCGCGCAACAGAGATTCGGTGGAGTCGCCGGCGAACCAGCGGATCGCGGCACGGGTGCCGGCGGCCCCGCCGACCTGCACATAGTCGACGTAGGGCGCCTGCCCCTGGACTTCATTGACCTCGGCGGCCCAGGCTGCGGCCTTGAGTCCGAAGGTCGTCGGCAGCGCCGGCTGCGTGAGAGTGCGGGCCAGGCACAGGGTCTTCGCGTGTGTGTCGGAGAGTTCGACGAGGGAGGCGCCGATGACTTCGAGCCTGGCCTGCATCTGTCGAACGACGCGGGAGACGAGCAGACCGATCGCCGTATCGATGACGTCTTGGCTGGTCAGTCCCCGGTGCAGGCAGCGTGAGGCTTCCGGGGAGAGCCGGGAGCGGACGAGAGCGAGGAACGGGATGAGCGGGTTGCCGCCGGACTCGGCATCTTCGCCGAGGGACTGCAGTTGGGAATGATCGTCCGTGAGCGTGCGGATCGTGGCATCGATGGCGGCGGCCACCTCGGCGCGGATCTCCGATGACACCAGCCCCACCCGTCCCTGCGCGACGATCCATGCGGTCTCGACTTGGCCGATCGCGGTGATGAACGCGACGTCGTCGATGGCTTCGGACCCGCGCAGATCGCCGGGGGCGAAGAGGAACCGGGTGTGGGCGGTGTCGGTCATGTCGCTTCAGTCCTCGTGGCTGGGGAATCGGAGGAAGGGAGTTTCCTCCTCACCCTGCAACCGTATGTCGAAGTGCAGCGATCCGTCAGCCCCTCGGGTGGCGATGAGGCGGGTGCGCTCGTCGTCGTCGAGCGAGGACAGGAGCGGATCGGTGGCCAGAGCCGCGGTGTCCTCGGGCAGGTAGATGCGGGTGAACAGACGGTTGAGAAGGCCACGGGCGAAGAGGACCACGCTGATGAAGGGGGCCTTGCCCGCCTCGGTGGGGCCGGGATCGACCGTGGAGAAGCTGAACTCGCCTTCGGGGTCGACGGCGGCGCGGCCGAAGCCGGTGAAGGTGAAGCCGTTGCGGCGCAGCGATCCCGTCTCGCGGGGGACAGCGCCGTGCTCATCGGGCTGCCAGATCTCGAGGATGGCATCGGGGACCGGGTCACCGGCTCCGTCATAGACGGTTCCTGTCAGCTGCACGGCGCGAGCCGAGCCGGGCGGGACGAGCTCATTATCGTGCTCGAACGGCAGCGCATAGCCGTAGAACGGACCGACGGTCTGGCCCGGGGTCGGTGTGAGATCAGGGGTCGTGGGGGTGTCAGTCATCGTCCTCTTCTTCCATCCAGGTCCGGTTGGCGCCGGTGAGCACGATGTCCCAGTTAAAGCCCATGAGGAATTCGTGCTCGGTGATGTTGTGGTCATAGGTCGCCACGAGGCGGTCGCGCGCCTTTTGATCGGTGATCGACTGGTAGATCGGGTCGAGAGCGAAGAGCGGATCCCCGGGGAAGTACATCTGGGTGATCATCCGCTGTGTGAATTCGGATCCGAAGAGCGAGAAGTGGATATGGGCCGGTCGCCACGCGTTGTGGTGGTTCTTCCACGGGTAGGGGCCCGGTTTGATCGTCGTGAACGAATAGGAGCCGTCGTCGCCGGTCAGGGTGCGTCCGACGCCGGTGAAGTTCGGGTCGATCGGAGCCGGGTGCTGGTCGCGCTTGTGGATGTAGCGGCCAGCCGAGTTCGCCTGCCAGATCTCGACGAGCTGATTGCGTACGGGGCGGCCTTCGCCGTCGAGGACCCGACCGGTGACGCGGATGCGCTCGCCGATGGGTTCGCCGTCGGCCTGGATGGTGAGATCCGATTCGAGGGTGCCGATGTCCCGGTGCCCGAAAGCGGGGGAGAAGAGCTCGATGGTCTCCGGGTCGGTGTGGCGGGGGTCCTTCGTCGGATGACGCAGGATCGACGACCGGTAGGGCCGGTAGTCCAGGCGCGGCTGAGTCTCGGGCTTCCTGCCGCCCGCGACGTCCTGCTTGTACTGCGCTTCGATGCCGTCGATCTCGGCGGACAGCGTCGCCTGAGATTCGGCGGCGTCGTCGGGGCCTTTCACGGTCTGATCTTCGGCGTCCGAGTTCTGCTGTGCACTCATCGTCGAACCTTTCTGCTTGCGTTGAGGTCGTGGTGGGGTCGTGGCGGCTCAGCCGTGGGGCCAGCCGGTGTAGCACTCGGCCAGGTAGCGGCGACCGTGGTCGGATTCGAGGATGGACCGGAGTTCGCCGAGGCTGCGCTTCGTTTCGAAGGCATCCTGAGTCGGGTCGGTGTGGAGCATCCGTGTCATCTGGTAGGAGAAGTTCTGGGCCTTCCACACGCGTTTGGTCGCGGTCTGGGAGTAGCCGGCCAGCGCCTCGGCGTCGGAGTCCTTGAGCGCCGAGATCAGGGCGGGTGCGAGCACGGCGACGTCGGCGAAGGCGAGGTTGAGGCCCTTCGCTCCGGTCGGTGGGACGGTGTGGGCGCTGTCGCCGGCGAGGAACATCGAGCCGTGCTGCATCGGCTCGGTCACGGCCGAGCGGAAGGGCAGCAGGGTCTTGTCGAAGATCGGCCCGGTCTTGAGTTCGAACCCGTCGGGGCCGTCGACACGGGCCTGGAGTTCGGTCCAGATCCGATCGTCGGACCATTCGGCGACGTCGGTGTCGGGCGAGGCCTGGAAGTACATGCGCTGGACATTGTCGGAGCGCTGGGAGATGAGTGCGAAGCCGCGTTCGGAGCGGGAGTAGATGAGGACTTCGTGGCTGGGCGGGGCCTCGCAGAGGATGCCGAACCAGGCGAATGGGTACTCGTGGAAGAAGCGCTGCCGGGTGCCGTCGGGGATCATCGAGCGGCATGGTCCGCGAGAGCCGTCGGCGCCGACGACGTAGCGGGCGTCGATGCGCAGTTCGTCGCCGTCCTCAGTGGTGGCGGTGACCCAGGGACGTTCGGTCTCGATATCGCCGAGGCGGGTGTCCGTGACCGAGTAATAGGTGGGGCGGCCGGTCCGTTCACGGGCGGCGGAGAGGTCGACGAAGATCTCGTTCTGCGGATAGAGCCAAACGGATTCGCCGACGAGTTCGGGGAAATCGAAGTGGTTCGAAGAGCCGTTGACTCGAATATCGATTCCGTCGTGTCGGTGCCCGTCCGTGTGGACGCGGGATTCGACGCCTGCGGCCTCGAGCATGCGCACCGATCCTGCTTCGAGGATGCCGGCGCGGTGGGTGTGGGCGATGTCGTCGCGGCTGCGGTTGTCGATGACGACGGACTCGATGCCTGCATTGTGCAGCAGGTGCGCGAGCATGAGTCCCGCTGGTCCGGCTCCGACGATCGCGACGTCTGTCTGAAGTTGTGCCACCTTGGCCTCCTTGCCTTCTCTCTTCTCAACAGTGTGCTCCCAGTCACGGACGCGAGGCGACGACGTTCTCAATGAATGGGAGAGGGGCGGTTCGGCCGGCACGGTGGCACGGGTGACCATGAGGGCTGTTGGGTGAGGTCTTGATAACCATTCAATAACAGATCACAGAAGTGGTGTCTAAAAGTATATTTAAAGTAATACAGCAGTCACACTGAAGGCATTCCCCATTTCATTTCTTTGTGACCTTGGCGCCCGTGCGCCGCAGAGCAGAGGCGCTGATGCGCCGCAGTAGAGGAGTCATTGTGACGACAACCAAGACGCGTTCGCGCAAATTCAAAGCCATCCTCGCCGGTGGCATCGTCCTCGGCGTCGGCGCTGCCGTGACGCTGGCGGCCTGGACCGACGACGAATGGGTCGAAGGCGTCTTCGGCGCCGGTTCGTTCAATGTTCAGGGCAGCACGGACGGAACCACGTTCACGGACCACGAGAGCGAAGGCGGCGCCGCTGCGCTGACTTTCGACCTCAACGGCGGGGACAACATGTCACCCGGCGATACCGTGGCAGCACCCTTCGTCCTCCGTCTGGACGGCCCGACGACGTACGACGCGACCGTCGCTCTCACCTCGGCTGCCGGAGGTGGGGACAACGCCTCGGCGCTCACCTACGAGATCGTTCAGGTCGCCTCGGCGGGTGAGTGCTCGGCCACCGCGACGGGCACCTCGGTCGTGTCGGCGGGAACAGCTCTGGACTCGACCACCGGAGCTGCCGACTTCGACCTCTCCGCGGGCGCAGGCACTGCGACCGGTGACCCGGTCAGTCTGTGCTTCAAGGTCACTGCTGGTGACAGCCTCGAACAGGGGCAGAACAC
This sequence comes from Brevibacterium sp. LAARM3_SD1, assembly GCF_057364765.1. Lineage (NCBI taxonomy): Bacteria > Bacillati > Actinomycetota > Actinomycetes > Micrococcales > Brevibacteriaceae > Brevibacterium > Brevibacterium sp. LAARM3_SD1. Next base: position 20,453 of record NZ_JBNFOL010000016.1, read on the forward strand.
CACCGCGCAGTGGCAGTTCACCGCCACCTCGGCAGACTGATCACGCTGAACTGATCCATGCGTTTTCACCTCTCGTCTCTGCGTCGTCTCTTCTCGTCCGGGCGGGTGTGCGATGACACCCGCCCGGATGGTCGACGGCAGATTCGGCAACGGCGGGCAGCTCTGCGCAAACGGCGCATCAAGGCGCTCCTGGCCGGCGGGCTCGTCTTCGGCGTGGGTGCGGTCGGAACTGTTGCGGCGTGGACCGACAGCGAAACCGCCGACGGGTCGTTCAATGCCGGCACGTTCGACATCGAACTCTCGATCGACGGCGAGTGGACCAGCACCAATGAGATGACCTTCGATACCGCTCCGATGTTCCCGGGGTCGAAGGTCTACGCTCCCGTGTTCGTGCGGACCAGTCCGGACACGACCATCGGGGGCGACCTCACCGTCAAGGGCAATGGAATCGGGTCTCCGAACGCCATGGCGAATGCTCTGGTGTACCGGGCCGTGACCCGAACGCTCACTCCTGAGGCGGTCGGAGGGTTCACATGCGGCGCCGGAGACTTCACCGCCTCGGCGACGTACGCGTTCGGTGGGGCATCGGGCACCGTCGGGTTGAAGTCGCCGATCACCAGCGGGAATGAACCGACCCTCGAGGCGGTCGGCGGTTCGATCCAGGCCTACTGCTTCGAAGTGAGCCTCCCGAGTGATGCCTCGTCCGATGCGCAGGGTCTGGCTGCCTCGCATACGTGGACCTTCGATGCCGAATCCGTCGCGCCGGAGAACTGACGATGGCGGTAAAGCGGAATGTCGGTGCGCGGCTGGGCGAAGCCGTGCTCAATATCCTCGCCGTCCTCGGCGTGGTCTGCATCGTGCTCGTCATTCTCAGTGTCGTCTTCAACGTCTCGATCATCATGTTCAAGACCGGGTCGATGAGCCCGACGATCACCGCCGGATCGGCCTCACTCGTCCGCGAGATCCCCGCCGAGGACATGGAAGTCGGTGACATCGTCACCGTCGATCGCGGTGAGAAGGTCCTGCCGGTGACCCACCGCGTCACCGAAATACGGAGCATCGACGAATCCACCGGTGCCGTGACCTTCGAGATGAAGGGCGACGCGAACGCAGAGAAGGATCCCGACCCGTACACCGCCGAGACGGTGCGGACGGTGATGTTCTCCGTGCCCGGGGTCGCCCCGGTCCTCCAGCAGTGGCGTAATCCGTTCCTGCTCGGCGGCATCACGATCGCGGCCAGTCTCCTCGTCGTGTGGGCGTTTTGGCCCCGCCGCGACGAGGACGACGACACCCTCGCCGAGGCGGCCCACCCCCGAACGCGGTCACCGCGGCATGCCATTGCGCTGCCGGTGGTGGTTGCCGTGGCAGTGGGTGGGCAGGTATTGCCTGGGAAGCCGTTCGCCGAGGAGACAGTTGCCTCGGTCGCAGGCAGTGCCGTGTCGGCGTCGTCAGGTACGGCACATGACATCCTGCGAATGCGCGACTTCGGCGATGCCGAGAAGATGCGACACCTCAGTCCCGGGACAAAGGCAACGTGGGCGGTCGATGTATGGGCCGACGCCTCCGAACCGGGAGACATAACGGTCTCAATCGGGTCGGGGGCAGGGGCGGAGGCGCTGGCGGATTCGCTGTCGATCGATGTGCGGGAATGCGCGATGACTGAAGTGGAGGCTCCGTGTCCAAGTGGTTCGCAAATGTTGATTCGCGGAATGGTGCTCAGCGAATTGGAGCCAGCTGCTGACGACGGTCTCACCCTGCTGGAAATGGACAGTGATGACTCTCGCCGAATCGAGGTAACGGCGACTCTCGCCGGCGCCGCTGATGTTCGCGCGGTAGCTGGCACCACCGCGGGTGTGCGCGTGCTGGCGGAAGGACTCGGCGACAAGGTTTCGACAGGTCCAGGAGATCCCGGGGATCCTGGCGCGCCGGGCGATTCCGGCTCTGATTCTGATGGCGCGGCCGATGGCGGCAGTTCCGGCGAGTTGCCGTGGACCGGTATCGACGGCTGGCAGTGGATTCTGCTCGCGGCGTTCCTGCTCGTCGTCACCGGAGCTGCGATCGTGTCGCGAACCAGGAAAGCGAGGATGTCATGACGGGCAGAGCCTCATCGCGATTCTCGTGGAAGAAGGCCCGACTGTTCCTCGCAGTCGTCGCATTTCTCGCCCTCGTCGCCGGCCCAGCCGCGGTCAACGGCACACTTGCCGGGTGGAATGACACAAAGGAGACCCACGGGGAACTGATCGCAGCGACGGTTCCTGCGCCCGGACTGACCCAAGACTGCCAATTCCGTCCCGGCGTGCTCGGCCTGGGTGCTCGCGTCCGGATCTTCTGGAAGCTGCCCGACGGCTATCAGCTCGACGACATCGTCGTGAAAGCGTCGACGAGCGGACTCGGATCGGTCCTGGCACCGTTGACGGGGTTCAACTTGAGCGGGAACTCCACGGCGAATGGCGACGGCACCTATACGACGGACGTGCCTACCAACCTCTTAGGCGGACTGCTGGGTCTGGGCAGTGAGCTGGAGATCGCCTTCGTCGTCGAACACGAGAGCGGTTGGCAGTCGGAGACCGCCGCTGTGGCGAGCAATGCAGGCCTGCTGGCGGGAATCGGCGGCAACTGCCGTAACCTCACTTCCTGACCCACTCCGGTTGACTCGCTCGCGATTGTTGAGCAAAATTGACGGTTGTTGTGTTCGTCCGCGAACCTGCCGTGAACAGAAAGCAGCTCAATGATCATCACCGGACTCGTCGTCGGCCTCGTCCTCGGATTCGTCTTCCAGCGGGGACGTTTCTGCGTGACCGGAGCTTTCCGCGACCTCACCCTGACAGGGAACACGCGGTGGTTCTCCGCTCTCATCGTGCTCATCGCCGTGCACTCCATCGGCCTGTTCCTGCTCAACAGCTTCGGAGTCATCACCCTCGAGGCGGCGCCGTTCCCGTGGCTGGCCTCGATCGTCGGCGGACTGATCTTCGGCTGGGCCATGGTCTACGCCGGAGGCTGCGCGACAGGCACCTACTACCGTGCCGGTGAGGGACTCGTCGGCAGCTGGTTCGCCCTCATCTTCTACGCGCTCTTCTCCGCCGTCATGAAGCTCGGCCCTCTGGCCGGCTTCACCGAAGGCATCCGCGGGATCACCCTGGACAACGGCAGCCTGCAGGCGAGCACCGGCATCAGCCCCTGGGTCTTCGTCGCGATCATCTCGGCGATCGCCATCTGGCTGACCGTCCACCACGCTCGCAAACTCAAGACCCCGATGGCCACCCTGCCCCCGCGCAAGACCGGCCTGGCACATCTGCTCACCGAGAAGCGCTGGAACCCCTTCGCCACGGCCGTGGTCATCGGCATCATCGCCACGATCGCCTGGCCGCTGTCGGCCGCCACGGGACGCAACTCCGGTCTGGGCATCACCACCCCCTCGGCGAACCTCGTCGGATACCTCACCACCGGTGACACGCAGCTCATCGACTGGGGTGTCATGCTCGTCATCGGCATCCTCGTCGGCTCCTTCATCGCCGCCAAGGCCTCCGGCGAGTTCCGAGTCCGCGTGCCGGACAAGGACGTGATCATCAAGTCGATCATCGGCGGAATCGGCATGGGCGTCGGCGCAGCCATCGCCGGCGGCTGCACCGTCGGCAACGCGATGGTCTCGACCGCACAGTTCGAATACCAGGGCTGGGTGTCGATGGTCTTCATGATCGTCGGCTCCGGAATCGCCGCCAAGGTCTCCATCAAACCGAAGAAGTCGCAGGCCGCAGCGCCCGCGGCGGAAAGCAGGACCGTATGAAGCAAGTACTCGAAACCGACGGCCAGGTCTGCCCCTTCCCCCTCGTCGAAGCGAAGGACGCGATGACCGGTCTGGAAGCCGGTGACGAACTCGTCATCAACTTCGATTGCACGCAGGCCACCGAGGCGATCCCGCAATGGGCCGCCGAGAACGGCTACCCCGTCACCCACTTCGACCGGGTCACCGACGCCAGCTGGACCATCACCGTCCAGAAGGCCTGAATCGCAGGAGACACCAACCACATCGCGCGCAGCTGCAAAGCTGTGCCGGCCGATGTGCAATGTCAGTGCCGATGTCTAGACTCAAGACATGAAGATCACGGTTCTCGAAGGCGATATCACCGAGGTGGCCGTCGACGCGATCGTCAACGCCGCGAATTCGTCGCTGCTCGGCGGCGGCGGGGTCGACGGAGCCATCCACCGCGCGGCCGGTCCCGCGCTGCTCGAGGCCTGCCGCGAGGTCAGGCAGACCACCCATGTGCGCGGTCTGCCGCCGGGTCAGGCCGTGGCCACCTCGGCGGGGAATCTGCCTGCCCGCTGGGTCATCCACACGGTCGGACCGAATCGGAACGCGGGGGAGGCCGACCCGGAGATCCTCGAGTCCTGTTTCGAGTCGAGCCTCAACCTCGCCGAGGAGGTCGGAGCCTCCTCGATCGCGTTCCCCGCCATCGGCGGCGGAGTCTACGGCTGGTCGCCCAGAGACGTCGCCGAGGCGGCTCACAGCGTCATCGTCGACGGACGGTCCCGCGGGCGCTGGGAATCGATCGACGAGCTGCAGTTCGTCCTCTTCAGCGATCAGATGACCAGCGTGTTCTGCCAGGTCTTCGACCACGATCAGTGGTGATGACATGAAGGTCAACAGGGTCATCCCGGACATCGCAGTCGACGATCTCGACGCCGCTCGGGAGTTCTATGCGGGCTTCCTCGGGCTGAGCAGCGAGGAGTTCAACCTCGGCTGGGTGGCACGCTTCACCTCACCGGAGACCGGCGCCAGCGTACAGGTGCTCACCGAGGATGAGACCGGGCAGACGAATCCTGTGGCTTCGGTGCTCGTCGAGGACGTCGATGCCGCCTTCGCCGAAGCACAGGAGCAGGGCATTGAGATCGTCCACCCGCTCACCCACGAGGAATGGGGAGTGCGACGGTTCTTCGTCCGCGCACCTGACGGCAACGTGTTCAATATCGTCGCGCACTCTCGCTGATCAGGAACGCCGGATCCGGTGCACGATCGTCAGCGTCAGCGCGGTGACGGCTCATCCGGCGGCGATGAGCAGCGGGACCCCGGAGACGATCGCCTCGATGACATATTCGGGTCCGGCCTGGAGGATCGGGCCGACGACCTTGATGAGGAGGAAGCCGAGGACGCCGAGGAAGAGGAACAGCGCCGCCCTTTTGCCGAGGACCACCTGCAGGGGCTGCGGAGACTGATAGATCTGGGTTGTGCTCATGGTCGATCACCTGATGTTTTCGTCCACGGTCCAAACCTTTTGGGCTGTGCCTGCCACGCTAATCCTGCAGTCAGAGTGTGCACTGGGTGATCGGAGGACGTTCGATGGGAGCGGCCGTCGGTCACCCGCGTGAAGCACCGCCGGGCCGAACCAGCCCCGACTCATAGGCGAGCACGATGAGGGCCGCGCGGTCCCGAGCGTCGAGGCGAGTGAGCAGACGGCTGACATAAGTGCGAGCCGTGGCAGGGCTGAGGAAGAGTTCGGAAGCGATCTCGTCATTGGTCAGCCCACGCCCGATTCCGCTGAGGACCTCGACCTCCCGCTCAGTGAGCTCATCGAGCCCATGACTGACCGGATCGGGAGAATGCCCCTCGGCGACGGCCCGCATGACTGCGGCGGTGACCGAAGGAGACAACAGGGCATCACCGGCGGCGACCGTGCGGATCGCAGCGCGCAGATCGTCGGGAGAGACGTCCTTGAGCAGGTAGCCTGCAGCACCGGCGCGGATGGCGGCGAAGACGTTCTCGTCCTCGTCGAAGGTGGTGAGCATGAGCACCCTGACCCCGTTCAGCGCACCATCGGCGACGATGGCCCGCGTCGCCTCGATCCCGTCCATGACGGGCATCCGGATGTCCATGAGTACGACATCGGGGCGCAGCTCCCGCACATGCGACAGCCCTGACCTCCCGTCCGCCGCCTCGGCGACGACTGAAATATCTCCGTCGCGTTCGGCCAATGGCCGCAGACCTGCCCGGACCAGCTCCTGATCGTCGACGATGACGACGCGGATCGCCTCAGTCATTCGTTCTCCTCCACGTCGATCGGCAGATGCGCGATCACTTCGAATCCTTCATCGTTCGACCCGGCACCGAGGCGACCCCCGAGCAGTCCCGCCCGTTCCCTCATCCCGCGGATCCCTGCACCGGCGGCCGCGTCCGCGGATCCGCCGTGACCGTCATCGTTGATGCGCACGATGAGCTCGTCGCCGTGCACCTGCGCGGAGACGCTGGCTGCGCTCGCCCCGGAATGGCGGAGCACGTTCGTCACCGATTCCTGGACGATCCGAAATGCCGCGGCGTCGACGGCCCGCGGCAGCCGTGCCGGATCGACACCGAGGTCGACCGTGACGTCGAGGCCGGCGGCTCGGGCCGCCTCGATGATGGTGGAGATCGAGGCCAATCCCAGCGCCGAGGCGGGTCCCGGGTCGGTCGCACCCGCGGACTCCTCACGGAGGACCTTGACCGTGCGACGCAGTTCCCGCAGAGCCTCCGAGGTGGCACCGCGCACCCGTTCGAGTGCGGCCGCACGGTCGTCCGGGTCCACGGCCTCGGCCGCCACGGAGGTGTGCAGGGAAGCCACGGACAGGGTGTGTCCGATCGTGTCGTGGAGGTCGCGGGCGATGCGCACTCGTTCGGAGTGCATCCGCGCCTCGGCGGCTCGGGACTCCTCGGCCGTGGTGAGGGCGGCGATGCGCGCCGACTGCGAACGGGTTTCCCGGATCAAACGGACCACGGACCCCAGCGCGATGGCGGCGGCCGCCAGGGCAAGTTCGGTGACGAAGCCGTACCCGGTCAGTTGGGCGCGCGGGTCGAGGTCATCGAACCGGTAGAACGTCGACACGGCGATCAGGACCGCGGCACCGAGCACAGCCCATGAGGTGCGCCGCACCTCAGCTGTGGAGTAGAGGGCACCGACCGCGGGTAAGACCATACCGATCGGCGGCAGATTCAGAGCGTAATAGGCGAAGATCCCGAACACGGTCACGGCCAGAACTGTCAGCGGCAGACGGCGACGCAGGAGCAACAGGGCACCGAAGCCGATGGCCCAGGCGACGCCGGGCAGCGGTGAGGATTCGGCATCGGCGGCGATGACCAGCGAGATCACCAGCGTCACCGCAACCGCCAGGGAGGCATCGGTCAGCCACGGTTCGAGGCGCTCGCGCTCCTCGCCGGTTTCACTCACATCTGCCGAACCCATAGTCCAAGACTACGGAGCAAACGCGTCCGCCGCAGTCGTTCGGCGTCGATCGGGCAATCGCCTGCAGGCGACTCGAGCCTCGCCTCGGGGCGGGAGGAACTGACGCCTCAGTGCCGATGTGGCAGATCCGGCCGCGAAGAGTAGAGGACATGCATACGACAACACATTCGAAACTTCCCCTGTCCTGGCCGCTCATCGTCGGTCTGTCCTCTCTGGCACTGCTGTGGCCGCTGACCGGGCTGTGGCCTATCCTCGGTGACGGTGCCGTCCGCGCCCTCACTCTGCTCGGTCTCACCGGAGCGATCTGGATCGGGACCGTCGGCTTCGCCCGCGTCGCTCGGCCCGTACTCACCCTGACGTTCTGCGGTGCAGCGCACGGCTTCCTCACCCTCGCCTTCGGCGGACTGCTCGCCGGGACCGGGCTGATCAGCAGCGGGCCGGCGGACTTCATGGCCCTCATCCCGAGCCTCGGAATGGGAGCCGGGATCGGCGCCCTCACCGGACTGGCAGCCTTCGGCATCCAGGCGATGCTCGGGAAGCGGGAGCAGCGATGAGACGGGGCCGGCATGTCTCGGTTGCGGCCGGGGCCGCTGTCGCGGTGGTCGTCGCGGTCGGGCTGGCTGCCTGCGGAGTGTCGACCACCTCGGTGACGGAGGCCGAGTTCGACAACGAACTGGCCATCCCGCCGTTGGCGGAATCGACGGTCAAGGGCGGGGTGCGCACCTTCGACCTCACCGCTGAGAAAGGGTCGACGGAGTTCGCCGGTCAGGACGGGCCGACGGAGACTTGGGGATTCAACGGGTCATTTCTCGGGCCCACCCTGCGGGCCGAACGCGGGGAGAAGATCGCCGTCGACGTCGCGAACGACCTCGACGAGCCGACGAGCGTGCACTGGCACGGGATGCATCTGCCGGCGACGATGGACGGCGGACCGCACCAGACGATCGACCCTGGTCAGACGTGGAAGCCGCACTGGACGATCGACCAGCAGGCCTCGACCTTGTGGTACCACCCGCATCCTCATGGGAAGACCGAAGACCACGTGTACAAGGGGCTGGCCGGGATGGTCGTTCTCGATGACGATGCCAGCACCGAGGCGGATCTGCCGGACGAGTACGGCGTCGACGATCTCCCACTCATCGTTCAGGACAAGTCCTTCGACGACGGGCAGCTCGAGCTGTCGCACGACGGGGCCGAACCGGGGATGCTCGGCGACACCGTCATGGTCAACGGCACGATCGGCGGGGTGCAGGAGGTGACGTCGGAGAAGGTGCGGCTGCGCCTGCTCAACGGATCGACGGCGAGGACGTACGCGTTCGAATTCCCCGATCGGTCGATGGATCTCATCGCCGGTGACGGTGGACTCCTTGACGAACCTGCCGAGGTCGATCGGCTGAGATTGGCGCCGGGGGAGCGCGCCGAGGTGGTCGTCGACTTCACCGCGGGTGAGACGGTGCGGCTGCGCTCGGCCGAGGTCGACCTCGGCGGGGTGGCGGTGCCGGCGACGATGGGCGGACACGATTCCTTCGACGTCCTCGAATTCCGTGCGGCCGAGACCCTGAAGCCTGCTCCCGAGCCCGCGTGGTCGCCGTCGGAGCATGCCGAGAAGGATGCCTTGGATGAGTCCGAGGCTGCCAAGACCCGGAAGTTCGAACTCGAGGAACGCGAGATCAACGGTGAGCGGATGGACATGAACCGCATCGACGAGGTGGCCTACGTCGGCGACACCGAAGTGTGGGAGGTGCGCAGCAAGCAGCCGATCCCTCACAGCTTCCATATCCATGACGTGCAGTTCGAGGTGCTCTCGGTCGACGGGGTGACGCCGCCGGTGGAGATGAGCGGAAGGAAGGACACGATCTACCTCGAACCGAATCGCGACTACCGACTGCTCATGCGATTCGAGGACTACGCCGACCCGACGATGCCGTACATGTATCACTGCCACATGCTGCTGCACGAGGACGAGGGCATGATGGGCCAGTTCGTCGTCATCGAGCGAGGTCAGGAGGCAGAAGTCGGGGTGCCGGCCGGGCATGACGGGGCCGGGCACGAGCACTGAGGCGGTGACAGTGCTCGTGCGTCATCGACAGAGCGATCACACCGCGGTGTAGCCGCCGTCAATGAGGTAATAGGCGCCGGTGACGAACGAGGCATCGTCGGAGAGCAGGAACGATACGACCTTTGCGACCTCGTCGGCGGTGCCCAAGCGGCCGAGGGGGTGCTTGGCCTTGAGCCCCTCGAGCGTCTCGGCGTCGAGGTTCGATTCCAGCAGCGGGGTCGTGATGTAGCCGGGACCAACGGCGTTGATGCGCAGACCCTCGGCGCCGTATTCGGCGGCGGCATTCTTCGTGATGCCGACGACGCCGTGCTTGGCAGCCGTGTAGGCGCCGTTGTTGATCGCGGCGACGGTTCCGTGGATCGAGGCCATATTGACGATGGCGGAGTCCTTCGCGCCGGCCTTGAGCATGGCCGGGATCTGGAAACGCATGCCGTAGAGCACGCCGTTGAGGTTGACGTCGATGACCTGATCCCAGGAATCGAGGTCCGTCTCGCCGGCGGGAGCCTGCTTGCCGCCGATGCCCGCGTTGTTCACGGCGAAGTTGAGTCCGCCGTAGGTGTCGACGGCGAACTTGACGACCTTCTCCGAGTCCTCCTTCGAGGACGTGTCCTGCTGGATCGCCGAGGCGGTGCCTCCGGCCTCGACGATCTCGCGGGCGACACGCTCGGCTGCCTCGAGATTGATGTCGGTGAGGACGACCTTCGCGCCCTTGGAGGCGAGGTCCTTGGAGATCGCCTTCCCGAGCCCCGATCCGCCGCCGGTGACGAGCGCGACCTTGTCCGTGAAATCTGCCATGGTGATGACCTTCTTTCTCGAAAATCTTCGGGACCCAGCTGATGTGGCCCTCACCAGGCGCAACGCTGGTCTCGGTGCTGAAATTCCGTCTGATCGGTCACTTGCTGGGACGGATGGTCGACGACTCGGAAAGCTTCACCCATTCGCGTCGGCGTGGTTCTATAAACTCTATAAACTTTATAAACTCTATAAAGGTCTATAAACGCAATAGAGATTTAGAAACCGAAATAACTACGCCGATCACCGCAGCTCGAGGGGGAGCGATGGGAAAAGTGGCATGGGGATTCACCGCCTCGATCGACGGGTTCATCGCCGGGCCGGATCACGATATGTCGTGGCTATCGGCGTCCGAACCCAACGCCGAAGGCACCACCGAAGACATGGCCTCCAAGGTCGCCGTCATCATCTCCGGTCGCCGCGGCTACGACGCGGCCAAGGCGCAGGCCGATGAACGCGACGAGATGACATCCGAGGCCTACGGAGGTGCATGGTCGGGGACGGAGATCATCCTCACTCACCACCCCGAGGATCTGGCCGATGACGCCTCGGTGACCGCGATGAACTGCACCATCACCGAGGCGGTCGAGAGGGCCCAGCAGATCGCCGGTGACCGCGACATCCAGATCATCAGCGCCGATATCGCCCGGCAGGCGCTCGAGGTCGACCTCATCGACGAACTCCAGGTCTACGTCGCCCCGGTCTTCCTCGGCGACGGCACCCGGATCTTCGATGTTCCCGGCGGACGGCGGGTCGACTGGGAGCTCGAGACGATCGATACGGCGAACGCCCGCAGCTTCGGCCGGACGTACCGACCCAAGAGGTCTAGCCCTCCCGCCGACTGAGGTCCCAAAGGATCCGCAGGGCCTCCTCGTCGAACTCCTCGCCGGAATCGACATCCGGTGAACCGCTTCTGACCTCGGCGTGGAGGCGTTCCATCTTCCGGTCGAGTTCGCTGGCCGCGTCGGCCGCCTCGGTGAGTTCGCCGACGAGACGATCGGGAACGTCGCCGTCGAACTTGTAGTGGATCTTGTGTTCGAGGCTCGCCCAGAAGTCCATCGCGATCGTGCGGATCTGCACCTCGCAGATGACTGGGGTCGGCCCGCTGCGCAGGAACACCGGAACCTCGAGGATCGCGTGCAGGCTCCGGTAGCCGTTGGGCTTCGGCTCTGCGATGTAGTCCTTGACCTCGACGAGGCGGACGTCGTTCTGCGCGGTGAGCAGCTCGAGGACGTGGTGGGTGTCGGCGATGAAGCTGCAGGTGATGCGAATGCCCGCGATGTCTGTGATCTCGCGGCGGATGATCTCGGTGTCGAGCGGCAGGCCCCGACGATGGACCTTCTCCAGCAGGCTCCGCGGCGACTTCACGCGAGAGGAGATGTGCTCGATCGGGTTGTAGCTGCGCGTGTGGACGGACTCCTCGCGCAGGATCGAGATCTTCGTGAGCACCTCGTCGATGACGAAGCGGTGGTGCATGATCAGCTGCGAGAAATCCAGCCGCAGCTGACGGATGCTCTCGATCTGCTGCGTTGTCAGGGCTGTCTCTGCTGGCGCCATCTCTCTCCCGATCTCCATTGTGGCCTCAGTGTATCGGCGGAACATCTGTTCTGCGTCAGTGCCGAGAGGTACCGTTTTGCCATGTGCAGAAACATCAGAACACTCCATAATTTCGAACCCGCCGCCACCTCCGACGAAGTCCACGCCGCCGCCCTGCAGTACGTGCGCAAGATCGCCGGCACGACGAAGCCCTCGCAGGCCAATGCCGAAGCCTTCGACGCCGCTGTCGAGGAGATCGCGCACACCACCCAGCACCTCCTCGATGCGCTGGTGACGAATGCGCCTCCGAAGAACCGAGAAGAGGAGGCGGAGAAGCGACGAGCCAGATTCGCGGCCCGCGCATGACGATCGCAGGCCTCGTCCTCGCCGGCCTCGCTGCCGCCCTGCACGTCTTCATCTTCTACCTGGAATCCATCGCGTGGACGAGTCCGCGCGCCCGCGCCACGTTCGGCACCACCGAAGCCGAAGCCGAGGCGACGAAGTCCCTGGCCTTCAACCAGGGCTTCTACAACCTCTTCCTCGCACTCGCCGTGTTCATCGGCCTCATCGTCTTCGGCACAGGCGGTGCCGCGGTCGGTCTCACCCTCGTCTTCGTCGGAGCCGGATCGATGGTCGCCGCAGCGCTGGTGCTCGCGCTCTCGAGCCGTGAGCTGCTCGCCTCCGCGCTCAAACAGGGCACGCTGCCGCTGCTCGGTGTGCTCTGCCTGATCGTCGGCGTGCTGATCTGAGCCGCGATGTCATGTTCCGGCTCAGTCGGCGAATCGATGATCGGCTGTGAGATCCTGCGTGATCCTCGCCGAGGCGGTCCGTAGGACCCGCATGATCGCGGGCACACCTTTCCGGTGCTCCGAATCGATGACGACGCCAAGCCCGGCGATCGCCGCCCCACCGGCATCGAAGACAGGAACCGTGATGCCTGTCGTGCCCTCATCGATATGGCCGGACAGCTCCGCGAAATGGTGAGAGCGGATGGAAGTGAACATCTTGCGCAGAGTTGCAGGATCCGTTGTCGTCTTCTCCGTGATGGCAGACAGCGGCCCCCGCAGATACGCCTCACGCACATGTTTGGGCGCATAAGCCAAGAGCACGAGTCCACAGGACGACGCATGAGCCGGCAGTCGCCCGGCGGTCTTCGACCGGTGGATGACCGCATTCGGCGCCGACATGCGCTCGATGATGAGCACCTCGCGTTCCCGCAGGATGCCCAACTGCGTGTTCTCACCGACGAACTCGTGCACACCCATCATGTGCGGCCTGGCCACCGAAGCCAGATCGACGGCATCGGAGGCGCGGTTCGACAGCTCCCACATTCCGACTCCGATCCGGATGCGGCCGTTGGGGTCGCGTTGGAGCAGATCGTGACGCATCATCTCACCGATGAGTCGGTAGGCCGTCGACTTCGGCAGTTCGGCACGTTCGGCGATTTCGTCTGTGCTCAGGCTCTGATGGTCCGGGTCGAAGGACGCGAGCACGCGCACGAGCCGATCGATCATCGAGTCGCCGGAAGGAGAGTTCGCCATGCCTCGGATTCTAGCGGCTCTCCATCGAAATTCTCAATGAATGGGAGCGCTGTGGCTTCGGGTGGTGCGGGTCACTACTCTGACGAGAGGTGCACCACAGTCCTTCGTTGACTGTGCCCGTAGATCGGCTCGTTGCACGGAACCACAGACATGACCCGCCCCGACAAAGAAGTGAGGACAGATAATGACTGATTTCCTGGGAACCGACTGGCACGAGAAGATCTTCACCGGCACCTGGACCGCCGGCTCCGGAGAGACCTACGACGTCATCGAACCGGCCACCGGTGAGACCCTCGGCCGCCTCGGTGCCGCCAGCGCCGACGACGTCACCGCCGCCGCCACGCGAGCCGCCGCTGCACAGAAGGAATGGGCGAAGACCACTCCGGCCGAACGGGCCGCAGTGCTGCGCCGCGCCGGTGCTCTGTGGGCCGAACACGCCGAAGAGCTCGCCGGATGGATCATCCGCGAAGCCGGCTCCATCCCGCCGAAGGCCGCACTCGAGATCTCTTCCGCCGAAGCCATCTGCTTCGAATCCTCCGCCCTGCCCAGCCACCCCAAGGGACAGGTGCTCACCTCGAACGAACCCCGGTGGTCCTTCGCCCGCCGAGTGCCCGCCGGAGTCGTCTCCGTCATCGCCCCGTTCAACTTCCCCCTCATCCTCGCCATGCGCTCCGTTGCCCCGGCCCTCGCCCTGGGCAACGCGGTCCTGCTCAAGCCGGACCCCCGCACCGCCGTGTGCGCCGGAGTGGCGATCGCGAAGGTCTTCGCCGAGGCGGGACTGCCCGAAGGACTGCTCCAGGTCCTGCCCGGCGGCCTCGACGCCGGTGAAGCCGTCGTCGCCGCACCCGAGGTCTCCGTCATCTCGTTCACCGGCTCCACGGCGGCCGGACGCAAGGTCGGCGAAGCCGCCGGTCGCCTCCTCAAGCGCTGCCACCTCGAACTCGGTGGAAACAATGCGCTCGTCGTCCTTTCCGGAGCCGAGGTCGGTCCGGCTACCTCGGCGGGGGCCTTCGGATCGTGGATGCACCAGGGCCAGATCTGCATGACCACCGGTCGCCACCTCGTCCACGAATCCATCTATGACGACTACGTCGAGCAGCTGGCCGAACGCGCCCGCAGCCTGCCGGTGGGCAATCCCGCCACCGAGGAGGTCGCGATCGGCCCGATCATCGACGAGAAACAGCGCACCCACGTCCGCGACATCCTCGACAAAGCCACCGCCGACGGTGCCACGCTCGTCGCCGGAGGACCGGGCGAAGGCGCCTTCGTCCGCCCACGGTGCTCACCGACCTCAGTCCGTCGAATCCCGCCTGGGCGCAGGAGATCTTCGGACCCGTCGCCCCGGTGGCCCGCTTCTCCACCCTCGAAGAAGCCGCTGAGCTGGTCAACGCCAGCGAATACGGTCTCTCCTTGGGCATCCTCGGCGATGTGGGTATGGCCATGGACCTGGCCGACCTCGTCGACACCGGGAAGGTCCACATCAACGAACAGACCGTCTCCGACGAGGCCAACGTCCCCTTCGGTGGCATGAAGGACTCCGGCAACGGATCCCGTTTCGGCGGGGCTGAGGCCAACATCGAAGCCTTCACCGAAACCCAATGGGTGACGATGCGCTCATCCATCGCGCCCTACCCGTTCTGACCTGCACGACAACACCCCGGAGACACCGATGTCCGCAACCACCCCATCCGCATCCACGACCGGTTCCGCCTCGGCGGGCCGCTGGCCGGCCGTCCTGTGCTGGCTGGCCGTCGCCCTGGAGGGCTTCGACCTCGTCGTCCTCGGCGCGGTCATCCCCGAGCTGCTGGCCACCGAGGCCCTCGGATTCACCCCCGAGGCGGCCACGATGGTGGCCACGCTCAGCCTCGTGGGCGTCGGCCTCGGCGCCGTATCCGTCGGCCCCGTCGTCGACCGGATCGGACGACGGTGGGCGATCATCGGCTGCGTCATCGGCTTCAGCGTCTTCACCCTGCTCGTCGCGTTCGCCCCGAACGTCGCACTGTTCACCATCTACCGGTTCATCGCCGGACTGTTCCTCGGCGCCGTGATGCCCAGCGCGCTCGCCTACATCAGCGAATACAACAAGTCGGGCAAGACCGGAAAGGCCACGACGCTGACGATGACCGGCTACCACGCCGGCGCCGTCGCGATCTCCCTGCTCGCCGTCGCCTACTCCCACAACTGGCACCTGCTCTTCCTCGCCGGCGGAATCACCGGCCTCGTCATGGTGCCCCTCCTGATCTGGAAGCTGCCCGAATCCGAAGCGTTCCTCATCGCGCAGGCGATCAAACGCAACCCCGCGGCTGCCTCGGTGAAGGACGCCGACGCCGCCGATCCGTCCGGAGTCGTCGACTCCCAGGTGAAGACAGGAATGGCCGGGCTCTTCGCAGGCAAGCTGGCGCTGGTGACCATCGGCGTGTGGGCAGCGAGCTTCATGGGACTCCTGTTGGTCTACGGACTCAACACCTGGCTGCCGAAGATCATGGCCGACGCCGGCTACGAGGTCTCGGATTCTCTGGTCATGCTCTTCGTCATGAATATCGGCGCCGTCGTCGGGCTCGTCCTGGCCGGCTGGCTGGCCGACAAGCACGGGACGAAGAAGATCGTGCTCATGTGGTTCGTCCTCGCAGCCATCTTCCTCGCCGCACTGTCGATTCCGATGACCAGCCAGGTGCTGCTCAACATCGCGGTATTCATCACCGGAGTCTTCGTCTTCTCCGCCCAGGTGCTCGTCTACGCCTTCGTCTCGGCCATCTACCCGGCTCAGGCCCGCGGCACCGCGCTGGGCATGGCTTCGGGCATCGGGCGGATCGGTGCCATCGTCGGTCCGTTCATCACCGGCGCCCTCGTCACCGCGGGCATCGCCTATCCGTGGGGCTTCTATCTCTTCGCCGTCGTGGCAGTCCTCGGGTTCGCAGCCATGGCGATCGTGCCGAAGTCGCTACGCTGAAAGCATGACTCGGTGGATCGATGCCACGTTCGTTCGCGGCGGCACAAGCAAGGGACTGTTCTTCAGCGAATCCGCGCTGCCGTCGCTCAACGCGGACGGGGACACGGCGGAGTGGGACTCGATCTTCACCTCGGCGATGGGTTCGCCCGATCCGTTCGGCCGTCAGCTCGACGGAATGGGCGGGGGCATCTCCTCGCTGTCGAAGATCGTCGTCGTGGCCGCCTCGGCGAGGGATGGGGTCGACCTCGACTACACGTTCGGTCAGGTCTCCGTCACCGAGGCGGCGTCGATTACTCCGGCAACTGCGGAAATCTGTCCTCCGGGGTCGTGCCCTTCGCGCTGTCAGAGGGTCTGATCACCGCAGCCGACGGATGGCATGTCTTCCGGCTGTTCAATACGAACACGCAGAAACTCGTCGACGTCGGCCTCGGCGTCGTCGATGGGCAGGCCGGCGGTACGGGCGATCTGGTGCTGCCCGGAGTCAGCGGAACGGGCGCACCGATCGAACTCATCTACCCCGATCCGGCCGGCAGCCGCACCGCCGGACTCCTGCCGACGGGGAAGGCAGCCGAGTCCATCACTGCTGGTGGGGCGATGTTCGAGGTCAGCCTCGTCGACGCCACCCTGCCCGTCGTCATCGTCCCGGGTGCTGCGATCGGACTCAAGGGCACCGAAACTCCGGAGGAGATCGACGCGAAAGAGCACGCGATGGGCATGATCGCGGAGCTGCGCCGCAACGCCGCCGTGCGGATGGGGCTGTGTGAGTCACCGGAGGACGCACCGGACGTCGTGCCGAAGGTCGCCGTGGTCACCGCCCCACATCCCACCCCACTGCTCGACGGAACGACCCTGTCCGCCGAGGAGGCCGACCTGCCCGTGCGAATGATCTCCATGGGGCAGACGCACAAAGCCGTGCCCGGAACCGGAGCCATGTGCCTGGCGGCGGCCGCGCAGATCCCGGACACGATCATCAACCGCATCATCCGTCGCTCCCGGCCAGGATCCGACACCGGGGACGAAGACACAGACGTCGGGCCGGAAGTGCGGCTGGCGACGCCATCGGGTGTCGTCACGGCTGGGGCCGTCTTCGACGGAGATACAGTGACGGCCACCTCCCTCTTCCGCACGGCACGAGTGCTCATGCGAGGGCAGGTGGCCGTCACCGACTGAGTGTCACCAACCGTTGTGGCGACCGTTCTTACCGGCGTTCTTGCCTCCGGGGTGATCACCGTCGCGGCTGCCCCAATGGTTGCCGTTCTTGCCGCCGTTCTTGCCCGCGTTCTTTCCGCCGGGGTGGTCGCTCGAGCCGTCTGCATCCGCGTTGTCCGCAGCGTCTGCTCCGGTGTCGTCGTCCCCGCCTTCATCTGAGGAGTCGAAGAGGCCGACGATGACCGGATCATGGTCGGAAGCTCGGAACTGGTCCGGAGCGAAGAGGTCGCTGACGTTGTAGTTGAAGCGGCTGTATTCAAGCGCCAGAGACTCGACCGAGTTGATGTTCCAGACATCGGCCCCGGTGACGGAGTCGAAGGCCGTCGCATCCGTGCCTGCACCGTGCGCTTCGTCCGAGGCGTCGAGAGCGAGGACGTGGTCGAGGCTGCCGGTGCGCGAGCCATAGACATACGTGGATTCGTCTGTCTTCTCCGCCGCGATGTCCTTGTATCCGGCCTCATAGAAGACCTGCATCGGGTCCTCCTGAGTGTAGGAATTGAAATCGCCGAGGAGGTAGACCAGGTCGCTGTTCGTTGCCTCCTGTTGGTCGCCGGCGAACCCGACGAGCGCTTCGGCCTGCTTCACCCGGTCGGCGTTCGACGCGCCCTGACCGTCGCCGGAGTCCTCGTTGCCCGGACCTGAACCGGAGCCCTTGGACTTGAAGTGGTTGGAGATCGTCACGAAGGTCTTGTCCTTTTCGATCTCGCCGGTGCCGTCCTTCGGTGCGAACGCCTGGGACAGGGGTTCGCGGGCATTGGAGAAAGCATCCTGATCGTCAAGGATCGTGGATTCGTTCTGCGGGGCCACCTCGGCGGGTTGGTAGATCAATGCCGTGCGGATGACATCCTCATCGGTTGGAACGGCGGCAGGGGAGTCGACGAAGTCCCATTTCTGAGTCCCGGCCGCCTCGTTGAGGCGCTTGACCAGGGTGGACAGGGCATCGTCGCGGTCCTTGCCGAACGCGGCAGAGTTCTCGATCTCCATGAGCGAGACCACCGAAGCGTCGAGCTTGTTGATCGCGGTGACGATCTTCGTCTCCTGACGCTTGAGGCTCTCCGCGTTTGCGGCACCGCGGGCATCGCAGCCGCCGCGGACGGTGATGTGGTTGCCCGCGCGGTCGTCGTAGTACTGGCAGCCGGAGAGCTGGTCGCCGGTGGTGGTGAAGTAGTTGAGGACGTTGAAGCTGGCGAGGCTGACCTGCCCGCCGACGGCCTCGGGGGCCTCGGTGCGAGTGTCAGTGAAAGTGGTCGGCTGGACCGCCTCGGCGTTGTCCCCGGTCAGACGGGTCGTCGGCTGGAATCGCCACTTCTCGTGATCGAAGCCGAGCACGACGGGGGAGGTGAAGCTCGCCTGCGCACCGACGCGGACCGGGTCCTTCTTGCTGAGGTAGGGCAGGGGGATGTCCTTGTCGGCCTTGAGGAAGTTCACGGTGGCGCCGTCGTCGAGGACGACCTCACGGTCGCGGTTCTCGGCTTCCAGAGCCTTTGCCTCGGGGGTGCCGGGGCGGTGGACGTCGGTGGGCTGGTCAAGCGTGCCCTCACCGGTGGCGAGGACGACCTCACCGTAGGTGTTCGTGTTGTAATTGTCGGCCACGGTCAGCGATTCGCTCGGCTGCAGGAGCATGCCTTCGAGCGATTCGCGCTTCTCATCTCCTGCAGGAAAGGCGTCTTCGACGGGTTTGACCGCCTCGGCCGGTTCGTCGACCGTTTTGAGACCGGACGCGGATACGGAGATCTGGGACTGACCGTAGTGTTCGGATACGGTGCCGGTGACCTCGACGTGGTCGTCGATGTTGGTATCGGCGACGGTGTCGGGGGAGTAGACGAAGATGCCGTCGGACGCTGCGCCGTCGGCACGGTCAGCTCCGCCGGTGCCCGGAGTCTGGATGTAATAGCCGTTCAGCCCGCCCTCGGGGTAGGCGGCGGTGAGGACACCGCGGGTGGTCACGGTCTTGCCTTGGATGGGGCTGGCGTCGCCCGTGCCCTGGATGTCGGCGATCGGCGTGACGCCATCGGGAGTTTCGCCGTCGTCGCCATCGTCGTCGCCGTCGTCGCTGCTGTCGGGCAGGGCGTTCGGGGTGGGGGCTGCCGACTTCCATGCGTCGCCGGTGAGCTGGATCGACTGGCCGCCTGCGGCAGTCGCGCCGGTCGGTTCGGCCTCCTGGCCGATGACGGGTGCGGGGGTGAAGGTGTTCTTCGTGCCGGTGACGCCCTTGCCGTCGACGACGCCGCCGATCTGCTGGAAGTCGACCAGCTCGCCGTCATCGTCGATGACGAAGGCGCTCGAGCCGTACTCGCCGTCGGCGGCCGAACCGGCCTTGACGGAGTTCGTGATCGACACGTCGATCGCGACGGCACCGGAATCGCCGACCGTCGTGTCCTCGGGCACGGTGACGGTGTTCTCCTGCGCCTGGACGCTGCCGCCGCGTGTCACCGAACCGAAGGTCCACCCGGAGATGTCGGTGCCGGGGTCGGCGGCGACTTCGATGAAGTCGGTCGAGAAGGTGTAGGCGATTTCGGAGATGCGGATGTCGCTGTCTGCGGCCGGGGCCGCGATGGCAGGAGCCGCCGGGAGGACGAGAGCGGCCGCGAGGCTGAGTCCAGCGGTGGAGGACGCCGTCTTCGAGACGTTCATAGGAGCCTTTCATGATGACAAATCACAGCGCACGGTTCGCGGCGCAATCTCTTGCACAGTATCCGGATGCATGTCGACATCGGTGTCGATCATGTGAATACGATGTGAACTGACTGTACTACGGCTTCCGACGACGTGGCTTCAGTGTGGGCTATCGCGGCCGAGGGCGCGACGGAGTGAAGTACCAGTGACTCGGAATGGAAGGCAGTTCCCCTCCGCAGGTGTCCTCAAGTGCAGCCGCTGCGCCGCTCCCACCGATCAGCTGCGGAAGGCGAACCTCGTCTCAACGAGCTGATGATCGGACGGGAAGCGGTTCTGCCGCTGGTTCGGGATGAGTTCACAGCGGCCGCCTACATCGACGAACCCGTCTTCGACCAGGCCTTCGGCACTGCAGCCGCGAATCACGCTGTCGACGATGTCGAGGCCACGGGAGAATATGAAATCGATGCGATCACGAGGTTCGGCGCCGTCGGTGCGGCCCGGTTCGGGCTTCTCCTCATGACCGGCACGGGTGAGCGGTTCGATCGGAGACCAGGTATCGGCCGGCGCAGCGACGGGGTCGGGGTGGATCGCGCGGAAGGTGTCGGTGAATCCGGCGGCCAGCAGCGCATCGGGAGAGCGCCAGGCGATATCGGGTCGGTCGGTGCGCGCCGCCCAATCCACGGTGGACGGGGTGTTGAAATCACCGCAGATGACCACTGGCAGGTCCTCCTCGTCGACCTCAGCGCTGATGCGGGCAGTCTCGGAGAGGATCTCTTCGATCTGCTGCAGACGAGGAGCTTCCTCGGCATCGGCGACCTCTTGGCCCTCACCCTGCAGGGCTCGGTAGACCGCATAGGGGTACGGCGCGAGGTGGACGGACCACACGAGGAACCGCGACGAGTCCGGCAGCGGTCGCACGAGTGCGGCCTGAGCGTAGGGCAGCGTGCTGGTGTCCACCGGCGTCAGCTGCCCGGTGCTGAGCACGGCTGTATCCCATCCGCGCTGCGCATGATCCGCCAGCAGCTTCGGGGCCAGGTTCTCCGCAGCGCTGCCCCAGCACTCCTGCAG
The DNA here is from genome assembly GCF_057364765.1 of Brevibacterium sp. LAARM3_SD1. Lineage (NCBI taxonomy): Bacteria > Bacillati > Actinomycetota > Actinomycetes > Micrococcales > Brevibacteriaceae > Brevibacterium > Brevibacterium sp. LAARM3_SD1. Next base: position 41,432 of record NZ_JBNFOL010000016.1, read on the forward strand.
CGCCAGGACGTCTGCCGGGAACTGCGCTGCGATCGCGTACTGCTTCTCCTGGCCGAAGTCGACTTCTCGACCGCCGTACCAGACGTTCCATGTCTGCAGGGTGAAAGTGGTCTCAGCGGGCATGGGATCTTCTCCAATGATCGGCATCGGGTGGGTGGTCAGTTGTCGGAGTCGAGGAGGAGCGTGCGGGTTCGAGAGTCGAAGCGCAGCTGGGCGAAGTGCCGCAGCCGCACCTCGCCGGCCAGTTCGATGCTGGGATCGCTGTTGACTCCGATCACCGTGCATCCGGCCGTGTGAGCTGCCTGTGACCCCACCGGTGAGTCCTCGAAGGCGACCACCGCAGAGGCGGCCAACCCGAGTCGCTGTGCGGCCAGCAGGTAGGGGTCCGGCGCCGGCTTGCCCTGGTCGACATCGTCGATAGTGATGATCGCGTCGAAGAGGTCGAGCATGCCTGCTCGCTCGAGGAGGCCGCGCACGTCGCCGCTGCGACCGTTGCTGGCCACGGCGATCGGGATGCTGCCTGACAGTGATGCCACGAGTTCGGGGGCACCGGGCATGGGCGCTGTGACGTGTTCCAGAGCGGCGCTGTAAGCGCGGTCGACCTCCTCGGCTGTCGGCGGTCGGACATCGCTGGGGGAACCGAGGCTCTTATGCACCTGCTGCAGTCGCGCCACGGCTTCGGCTGCTGTGAGTCCGCGAAGATCCTCGGCTGCGGTGTCGTCTGCGGCCATCGACTCCAGGTAGTCTCCCATGAGTTCGATCCAGGGCGCTTCGGAGTCGACGAGGATACCGTCGCAGTCGAAGACGGCACCGGAGAAGCCGGTGATAGAGCCGCTCATGCGCGGAGTCCTTCGGTGTCATTGCGGCCCTGGCGCAGTGCGGGCTCGGCGGTGACGGAGGCGTCGATGCGCAGTCCCGGTCGCATGGCGTCGGCGTCAGCGGAGGCCAGCGATGCCGACCACTGTGCGCTGTGGTCGCCGGGCAGACCGAGGTGGACCATCGTGCGCTCGCCGGTGTAGGTGCTGTGCTTGACTTCGAGGAAGCCGTCAGCGGCCGCGCTGATCGCGAGGTTCTCGGGCCGGACGAAGACGGTGTCATCGGGTGCGGGTTCAACGGGCAGGCGGTCCCGGATCGTCCAATCGCGGCCGACGGCGAACTCATTGATCGATCCGACGAAGCGGGCGACGAATGCGGTGGCGGGGGAGGAGTACACCTCGTGAGGGGCGGAGTACTGCTCTATCCTGCCGCCGTTCATCACGGCCACACGGTCGGCGATCGCCAGCGCCTCTCCCTGATCGTGTGTGATGAAGACCGTGGTGGTGCCCAGCGCCTGCTGCACCCGCCGGATCTCCTCACGCAGTGAGGAACGGACCGAGGCGTCGAGTGCCGACAGCGGCTCGTCGAGCAGAAGGACCTTCGGCTGGGTGGCCAATGCGCGGGCCAGAGCCACGCGCTGCTGCTGGCCTCCCGAGAGCTGATGCGGGAAGCGGCCGCCCATGCCGGTCAGCCCGCAGATCTCGAGGAGTTCCTCGGTGCGTCGGCGCCGTGCTCCGGCATCGACCTTGCGGATCTGCAAACCGTATTCGATGTTGTCGCTGACACTGAGGTTGGGGAACAGGCTGTAGCTCTGGAACACCATGCCCATGTCCCGGCTGTTCGGCGGCAGTTTCAGTACGGATTCGCCGCCGACGAGCACGTCACCTCCGTTGACCGGTTCGAAACCGGCGAGGATGCGCAGAGTCGTCGTCTTGCCGCAGCCCGAAGGGCCGAGGAAGCTGACCATGCTGCCGGCCTCGATGTCGATGTTGAAGTCCTTGAGCACCTCTGTGCTGCCATAGGACTTGTCCACGTGCTCGAAGCGCACGGACTCGGGCTCGTTCGACTGCTCGGGGCCGCGGGCGATGGTCGAGTGCGGTCAGAGATCGTCATGAGGTCACAGCGTCCTTTCTTGAGGCGGCGGCCGGAGAGGGGGCCGGGTCGTCGGCCTCGGTCTCATCGTCTTCGCTCACAGCGTTCGGTCGGTGACCGAAGCGCGATGCGCTCACGGTTGCAGCGGCCAAGAGCAGCCACGTGGTGAGGTTGAGCAGCACGGACAGCGTGATCGAACCGCGGAAGTTCGTGCTCGAGAGCGTGTTGAGGAAGACCGGCAGTGTGTTGATCGACAGGGTCGCGGCCACCGTGTACTCCGCAATGGACAGAGCGAAGGTGAAGAAGAGGGAGAACATCACCGGTCCGCGGATATTGGGGATGACGACCCGGCGGAGCGTGGTTCCCAGTCCGGCGCCGAGGATCGACGAGGACTCGAAGAGGGTGCGCAGCGGGAGGGTGGACAGTCCGGCATCGATCGACCGGAAGGTGAAGGGAAGGCACAGGATGACGTAGGTGCCGACGAGCACGAGCGGCAGGTCCTGGGACTGCAGCATGGTGTTCAGCTGCATGCCGAGGCTGCCGCGTCCCTGGGATGCGAGGCTGCGCAGAACCGCGGAGAGCCCGGCGACGATCGCGATTGCCGGGACGACCAGCGGAAGGGTGCACAGGATGCTGAGCACCGATCGCAGCCGGGGCGCCCAGAGGTGGACGGCGACGACCGCGGGAACCAACGTGACGACGAGGATGACGGCGGCGAGCACCGACACGATGAGGCTGCGCATGAGCGGGGCCACGATCTTTCCTGAGTCAGCCAGACCAGTGAGCCCGGATGTGGTGAAGCTGCCGTCTGCACGGAAGAACGAGTAGGTCAGCGAGCTCAACAGCGGTGTGAGGATGAAGATCGCCAGGGCCGCCAGTGGCAGCCAGGCCAAGAATCTCCTCATCCGCGGAGAGCTGTTCAGGTGTCGAGCCACTTGGCGCTCCTCTTCGTCAGTGCGTTGAAGGCAACGAGGACGATGACGGCGATCGCTCCCGTGGTCACACCCAGCGCCATGGCCACCCCTTCTCCGCCGGTGGCAGCAGAGCCTGCGAGCTGGCCGGCGATCTCGAGTGGGATGAGGGGGAAGCCGCCCGTGCCGATGAGCACCGCCGCCGAGGCGTGAGTGCCGAAGGCGGAGCCGAACATCAGCAGCCAGGCGCCCAGCAGGGCAGGGGTGATCACCGGCAGTCCGACTCGGCGCCAGAAGGTCAGGTCGGTGCCGCCCAAGGAGGTGTTGGCCTCACGCCACTGCTGTCTGAGCGCGACGAAGCTGGGCAGCGTGAGAAGGATCATCGTGGGGATGAGGAAGTACTGGTACATGAGGATCAGGCCCTTGACACTGTAGAGCGTGAACGTCGAATCGACCGCAGTGATCAGCGCGGTGAAGTAGCCGGTGTTGCCGACCGCGACGATGAAGGAGAACGCCAGAGGGACGCCTCCGTCGTTGGCCAGCACGCTGGAGATGACTGCGGTGATGGAGTCGACGATCTTCGACTTCACGGTCGAGATCGCCCAGGCGCAGATGCCGCCGAAGACCGCGGCTACCGTGGCGGCGGTGAACGACAGCAGCAGGCTGTTGCCCAGGGCCATCGAGCGCGAACCCGAACCCAGTGAGGTGTAGTTGTCGAGGCCGAAGGTCTTCGTCCCCGGTTCGCTGCCCGGGACGAGGAACGATGTCGCCACCATTCCGCCGATCGGAATCACGAAGAACAGCACGATGATGATCGTGATCGGTGTCAGAGCCGTCAGGGCTGGTGAGGGGTTTCGCCTGCGCCGTGGGATGGCCGGAGAGGGATCTTCTCCGGCCAGCCCACCGGTGTGCGGCAGCGACTGTGGGACTGAGGTCATCCGATCGCTTTCGCCCAGTTGTCGGCGAGGACCTTCTGCTGCGAATCCCGCTGTTCCTGAGTCGGCTGCGGCGCTGTCTGGTCCACCGCATCATCGAGCAACTTCGACAGCGCATCGTCGTCGACCGTGTCGGATTCGACCATGGCGTCGAGTCGTCCGGGCATCACATACCCCTCGAGCAGCAGGTTCTGTCCCTCGTCACTGAAGACGAACTCCTGCCACAGGCGAGCAACTGCCGGGTGCGGTGCATCCTCGTTGATCGATGCTGCGTAGTAGGAGGCGACAGTGCCGTCCGACGGGATGGAGATCGACATGTCCACCCCGCCGTCAGCGAGGTCGTCCGCCCACTGCAGGAGCAGGTAGTCCCAGTTGACGGCGATCGGCGTCTCACCGGTCTCGAACGTACCGGCCTCGGCCTCGGTCGGCACGAGGTTGCCCTTGTCCGAGAGTTCCGCGAAGTAGTCGATGCCCGGCTGGATGTCATCGAGTGAGCCGTCGTTGGCCAGGGACGCGGCGACGACGGCCATGAAGCCGGCCTCGCCCGTAGTCGGGTTTCCGCGCATAGCGACCTTGCCCTTGTACTCCGGGTCGAGCAGCTCCTCGAAGCTCGTGGGGCACTTCTTCACCGCTTCGGCGTCGCAGCCGATGGCCATGGTCCCGCCGAGGTGGTTGAACCAGGTGCCGTCCGGTGACTTCATGTTCTCGGGGATGTCATCGGCGGTTTCAGGGTAGTACTCGGCGAGCAGGCCCTCTTCGGCGGCATCGACGGCAAAGGATTCGCCCGTGTCGAGATAGTCGAGAGAGGTCTCCTGCCCCTGCCTGTTCTTCACCGCGTTGATGAGGTCCTGGCTCGCGCCGGTCGAGGTGTCGTTGTCGATCTCGATGTCGTACTTCTCCGCGAACGTGTCGAGCAGCCCGCCGTAATTGGCCCAATCGGGGTAGAGGCCCATGACGTTGAGCGATCCCTCCGCCTGAGCCGCTTCGACGAGAGCGTCCATGCCCCCGCCGTCTTCGACCGACGTCGCCGCTCGCCAATTGGCGGATACCTCAGATTCCCCGCTGCCACCGCAGCCGGACAGGGCCGCCATAGCGCCCACTGCGAGGACAGCTGTGAGCTTTCGTGTGTGTTTGAGCATCGTCGTACTCGCCTTTCGGGCTTGTGCGCAAGCGCATGTTGTTCTCATTCGAGGTGCTTCGATCCCCATCCACGATAGGGAACTGTTCGCAGATAGACAACCCAGGTCACTAGTGAGGATCATTAAACATACATATCTTCACCAGTGAGGTGTGAACAGAAAGTGACCTGATCGGGTCGTGCGGGTGAAGACGTGCCGCTCGCTTATGACGGCGAATCAGGATGGAGGGAGAATATGTTTCTGATGCCGTCGTCGGAATGGAGCGTGGGGTAGCGTAGATGCACAGCACCGTATGCGGTGTTGTGCATGTTGGCGGGACTGGAAGGAGACTAGGGCGTGACCAAGTCGCAGCGGCAGCCGTCCGGATCAGGCGGGTCGCGGTACGAGCAGATCGCTGAGCAGATGCGGGAATCGATTCGCACCGGGGCTCGTCAGGTGGGGCAGAGCCTCGAATCCGAAGCGGCTCTGGCCGCCGAATACCGAGTCGCTCCCGGCACGGTGCGCGAAGCCCTGCGTCTGCTGGTCAGCGAGGGCACGCTGGGAGGCCGCCGGGGTGCACGCAAGACGGTGCTGCGACGTCCCCGTCCGGCTGCTGTGGCTGAGGAATTCCGCAGCTTCGCGCAGTGGGCGAGTGCACACGGACGGACTCCCGGGGGTCATGTCATCGAGCAGAACTGGCGCATCGCGGGGGAGGAGACTGCCGCGGCGCTCAAAGTCGACCCCCGCGCACGTGTGCTGCGGGTTCTGCGTGTGCGTCTGCTCGACGGGGAGAAGGTCATGGTCGAGAGGACGAGCTACCCGGAGCAGCTCGGCGAGATGGTCGAGAAGATTCCCGGTGATGCGGCATCGGTCAGCCGCAGCCTCGCTCAGCAGTACGGAATCGTGTTCGCCGGTGCCGATCATGTCTTCTCAGCCACCGTCTGCGGCCAACAGGACGCTGCCCTCCTGGGTGTCGCCGCCGCGCGACCGTTGCTGCGTCACCTGCGCCGCAGTCGTGACAGCGCGGGCAGGCCGCTGGAGATCTCCGAAGATCGCTATCTGGCCAACATCCTGTCCGTGGCGATGTCGAACGGCCGCAATGTCAATCCGATCAGCTGGCTGACCGCCGACGAGCAGAACTGGTTCTGAGGTCCTCGCGGGTTGCGTGAAGCCACAGACGAAGGCGGCCCGGCTCCCCTTGCGAGGAGCCGGGCCGCCTTCAGTGAGAGGCTCGCGTTCAGCCCTTGAGTTCGGCGGCGAGCTCGTGGAAGTCGCGGCTCGGGTTGCCGAAGCGGTGCAAGGTCATCGACACCGCCTGCTCCTGCACGTAGTAGCGCAGTTCCACACGTCCCGATGTGGTCACCGGCTCATCGATGATCGCGACCTCCGGGCGAGGCGCGGCTGCGGCCAGCAGCTCGTCCTCGAACCGACCGAGCACGCGGATGCGAGCCCCCACGGTGTCGTCGTAGCGACCCTGGCCGACCATCTCGGCGAACTCGGCGGCAGTCTCGGTGCGGGCGGGAACACCGGCATCCGTCACGGCGATCTTCACTTCTGCGGGCACATCCTCGGCCACGGACAGCTGCACCGGCGAGTCCACCGTGCGGGCTGCGTGCAGGGAGCGTTCGAGGTCGAACAGGCTCGCCTCGGCGGTGACGCGCAGGGTCACCGGGCGGGGTCGGTAGCGGAAGATGTTCGCCTCCGCGCGCAGTCCCGTGTGGTCCTTCGCCGCACCGAATTCCGCCTCGAACCAGCGCTTGTCATCGGCCTTGGCCGCCTCGAGATCCTGGTTGCCCGCATCTGCGTAGTGGCCGAAGAGCATGAGGTAGTTCGGGCCACCGGCCTTCGACCCCAGTCCGACAGAGGACTGCTTCCAACCGCCGAAGGACTGACGACGCACGATCGCACCGGTGATACCGCGGTTCACGTAGGCGTTGCCGACCTCGACGCGATCGAGCCAGGTGGCGACCTCCTCGGGGTCGAGGGAATGGATGCCGCCGGTGAGACCGAAGTCCACGGCATTCTGGAACTCGATGGCCTCATCGAGGTCTTTCGCATGCATGAGACCGAGCACCGGACCGAAGACTTCGGTGAGGTGGAAGAACGAACCGGGCTTGACCCCGTCCTTGATACCAGGGCTCCACAGACGACCCGAATCATCGAGCTGCTTGGGCTCGAGCAGCCAGGATTCGCCGGGTTCGAGCGACGTCAGCGCCCGACGCAGCTTTTCCGAGGGGTCCTCCGTCAGCGGGCCCATGGTCGATGCGAGGTTCGACGGCCAATCGACGACCATCGACGAGGCGGCATCGATGAGCTGGCGACGGTAGCGCTCAGAATCGTAGGTCGATCCGACCATGATCCCCAACGAGGCGGCCGAACACTTCTGTCCGGCATGGCCGAAGGCCGAATACACGAGGTCGGCCATGGCGAGGTCCCGGTCCGCCGCCGGGGTGATGACCAGGGCGTTCTTGCCCGAGGTCTCGGCATTGACGTGGAGTTCGGGACGGAAGGACTTGAACATCGCCGCGGTCTCGGACGCACCCGTGAGGATGACCCGGTCGACATCGGGATGTGACACGAGGTGCTGGCCGATCTCCCGTTCGATCGGTGCGCACAGCTGCAGCACGTCCTTGGGCACTCCGGCCTGCCACAGGCAGTCGATGATGAGCGCCGAACAGTGCGGCGTCGGCTTCGAAGGCTTGTGGATGACTGCGGATCCGGCAGCGAGAGCCGCAACGGTGCCGCCGGTGGGAATCGCCACGGGGAAGTTCCACGGGGGAGTGATGACGACCATCTCGTCCGGGGTGAACTCCGCGCCCTCGAGCTCCTCGAGCTCGAGCGAATTCAGCGCGTAGTAGCGGATGAAGTCGATGGCCTCGGACACCTCGGGGTCGGACTGCGACGGCATCTTGCCGACCTCGGCGGCCTCGACGGCGATGAACTCGCCGCGACGGGCCGCGAAGATATCCGCGGCTCGGTGGAGGATCTCGGCTCGACCGGCAGCACCGAGGGCCCGCCAATCCGCAGCGGCGGCGCGACCGCGGGCGATCATCTCATCGAGCTCGTCCGTGGAACCGACCTTGGGTGCATTCGGACGGTCATCGAGATATCCGGGGGCGGTCGCCTCGGCGATGATCCTGCGCACCCATTCCTGGTTGGCCGGAAGGGCCGGGTCGGTGTCGGGCTCGTTGAAGAACTGGGTCGGCACCACGGTCTCACCGAGAGTTTCGGTCGACGATTCTGGTGGCGGTTCGGGGCCGGTGCGGTCTCACCCTCGGTCTCGAGGATCGATTCGAGCTGGTTGACGGATGCGGTGAACCGGTCGGCTTCGCGCTTGAACACGTCATTGCCGTTGGCGAGGTCGAAGATTCCGGACATGAAGTTCTCCGACGCCGAGTTCTCCTCGAGGCGACGCACGAGGTAGGAGATCGCGACGTCGAACTCCTTCGGGTGCACGGCGGGAACGTAGAGGAGGAGGTCTCCGACGTCCTCGGTCACGGCCGCAGCCTGCTCGCTGGCCATGCCTTGGAGCATCTCGAACTCGACGCGGTCGGTCACCGCGCGCTCGACGGAGAGGTGGTGGGCGAAGGCGATGTCGAAGAGGTTGTGCCCGGCCACGCCGATGCGCAGGCCCTTCATCCGCTCCGGGGTGAACAGCCAGTGCAGGACCCGCTTGTAGTTCGCGTCCGTGGACTGCTTCGAATTGCACGTTGTCGCAGGCCAGCCTGCGATCTCGGCATGCACGGTCTCCATCGCCAGGTTCGCGCCCTTGACGAGGCGGACCTTGATCCCGACCCCGCCGTTCTCGACGCGGCGGGAAGCGAATTCGCTCAGCCGCTGCACCGCGCCGAGCGCATCGGGCTGGTAGGCCTGGATGACGATTCCGGCCTCGAGATCCTTGAACTCCGGTTCGGAGAGCAGGCGCGTGAACACGGCGATCGTCAGCTCGAGGTCCTGGTACTCCTCCATGTCGAGGTTGACGAACTTCGCGCCGGTCGGGGCTTTCGCGGCCTGCTGGTAGAGCGGGCGGAGGCGGTCGACGACATAGTCGACGGTCTCGTCGAAGGCCCACATCGAGATCTGCGAGGCCACGGAGGAGACCTTCACCGAAACGTAGTCGACATCGTCGCGGGCGAGCAGCCGGTGGGTCTGCTCCAGGTGGTTGTCGGCTTCGCCGTCACCGAGCACGGCCTCGCCGAGGAGGTTGATGTTGAGCCGGTGACCATCGGCGGTGAGTGCGGCCACGGTCTTGCCGAACTGCTTGTCGCGGGCGTCGACGACCATGTGACCGACCATCTGACGCAGGCGAGTGCGGGCGGCGGGGACGACGACCTGCGGGGCGATCTTGGCCAGCGCGGCGCCGGCCTTGATCTGTGCGCGGTCGAGGTAGGACATCGTTTCGGGGGCGAGCTTGCCGACCTCGGTCAGCGCGTCGGCGGCGGCGTGGACATCATCGGTGCGCACGACCCGATCGACGAATCCGACGGTGAAGTCGAGCCCGTTGTCGTCGGAGAGGACGGCGGAGAGGCGTTCGGCCGCGGGGTTCTTCGCCGTGGTCATCGACGTCGACACTCGCAGCCACCGGCGGACGGTGTCGATCGACTGGGCAGTGAGCGTGGCGAGGTCGGTTTCGGTGTGCAGCAACTGTGCTCCTTCGGTGCTCGGATTCGGTGCTCTCACGCGTCGGCGCTGACCGTGGAACCTGGGTGTGAGATCAGTATGCGCCGCCGAAATCCGGGGGTGAAGAGATGGAGTCGACCGCCGTGAATGTTTGAGTCAGAAGTCCTAAGATAGAGTGATGTATTCCGCTGAGTTCCGTCGTGACGCCGTGGCGCTGCTGACGACGTCGACGCTCGCCGAGGCGGCTGCGCGCACGGGAGCATCACCGTCGACCCTGCGTCGTTGGGCGAGCCGATCCGACCTCGCGGATCGTCCCCGCAGCGGCCGCCCGCCGATCCAGGAGACCGCCGATCGGGTGGTCGAAGCCCTCGTTGCCACCGCGGGGGCCAGAATCTCCGGACGGGACTATTCGACTCGTGCCCTGGCCGAGGCGACGGGGCTGAGTCAGAGCATCGTCTCCCGGTCGGTGCGGGCGCTGACGGTCCCCGTCGCCGAGGTGGCCGGTGCCGCGGAGCTCATCCTCGCGGCCAGCGGGTTTCCCCTCGTCATCGTCGGCGTTCGCAGGAACGATGCAGGTGGGGGAGACCCTCGCGGAGAGTCCGCGACGATTGTGCCGCCTCGGCGAATTCAGCGGCGCATCGCGGGAATCACCGCGGCCCTGCGCACCGCGGGCGTCGGGCGGTGGGCGCAGCGTTTCGACAGCGAGCATCGGCAGGTGCCCACCGCCGAACTGCTCGACCTGCTCGACGGTGATGGTGACTTCCTCGTCTTCGACCCCCTCGGCGAGGTTCCTGACGACCTCTCCGGCGGGGCGGGAACCAGGGTGAGGGCGTGCGCGGATTTCGATGATTTCGTCAGCGCACTCAAGACCCGCCTCGGCGAGTGTCAGGACATCCCCGGGTCCCTGCTCGATCTGCTCGCCGACCGCGTCCGGAACGGACTCGAAGGTGTGCTGTGGTGGGAATCGGCCCCGTACGAGCCTCGGAGAAGTTCTATTACTTCTGACTCAATGGAGATATCGTCGTGGCTGCCGAAGGAGACCCGATCGATCACCGAGCATCTGGCGATCGCGCTGCGCGAGGAGATCATCGACTCCGGATATGAGCCGGGGGACCGGATCAATCCGCGCCTGCTCTCCCGCCGAATGCAGGTGCCCAGGGCCTCGGTCGATGCGGCGCTGCGAAGGATGGTCGATGACAAACTGCTCGACGGATCCCGCGGTGGCGCGCGGATTCCTTTGATCACGACCGTCGACGTGCTCGACCTCTACGCCGCACGCATGGCCATCGGGGAGGTTGTGCTCAGGTCCCTGGCGCTGCGTCCGCAGCGTTACCTCGTGCCCGTGCAGCTGGCCCTGCGGCAGGTCGAAGCCTCGGCGCCGACGCGCAGCGGAATCGATGTCGAGGACGCCGACCTCCATTTCCAACAGGAGCTGGCCCGTGCTTCGGGCCTGCGGGAATCGGCTCGTGCCTTCGAAGCCCTGACTCTGCGGCTGCGCCTGTTCATCTCCATTCTGCAGCTCGACTACTCACCGGCCAGCGACCGCATCGTCAGTGACGATCGGGCCATGTTCCGTGCGCTCAGCAGGACGGATGCGAAGACGGCGATCGAGGTCTGGCGCGGCAAGGTCGACAATGCGGTGAGACATATGGCCGGTCTGCTGGGCCGGCGGCGCTTCGACCAGGAGCTGTGGACCCAGCTGACCCGCAGCCTCGGATGATTACGGAAGCCGGGAGCAGCCTCGGCGGAGGTCGTGGTCTATATTTGTGCCGTGGAGACTTTGGTTGTGGGCGTGGCCGGCGGAACCGGCAGCGGAAAGACGACGCTGACTCAGGCGCTGTTGGACAAGTGCGAAGGACCGCCGTCCGTGCTCTTCCACGACAACTACTACAAGCGGCGCGACGAGCTCACCTACGAGGAGCGCGAGAAGGTCAACTACGACGATCTCGATGCCTTCGACAACGACCTCTTCGTCGAGCATCTCACCGCATTGCGGAACTCCGAAGCGGTCGACAGCCCCGTCTACGACTTCTCGATCCACAACCGCAGCGACGAGACGACGCGCGTCGAACCCGCGCCGGTCATCATCGTCGAAGGCATCCTCATCTTCGCCGAACCGCGCATCTGCCGGCTGCTCGACATCAAGCTCTTCGTCGACACGGACGCCGATGTGCGCCTGCTGCGCCGGATCAAACGCGATGTCGTCGACCGCGGGCGGACCCTGCAGTCGGTGGAGGATCAGTACTTGGGCACGGTCAAGCCGATGCACGAACTCTACGTCGAGCCGTCGAAGCGCAATGCCGACCTCATCATCCCCGACGGCGGCCACAACATCGTCGCCATGGACATGATCCTCAACCGCATCCAGCGCGGAGTCGGCTGAATCTGAAATAGGATCTGACCTGGCCGTACTGGGTCCTTCGGGGCCGTTCGCGAAGTCGTGTCAGTGCCGACGGGTACCGTTTTCATATGGACGTCGACACCGCACGGGAACCAGCGCCGGTTCCGGATCCGCTGACCGAGATCATTCGGTTCGGTGAGCTCCTGCGCGGTCTCGACCCAGGCGGCACCGAGGCACAGACACTCGAGCGGATCACAGCTCTCGAAGAACTCAGATCCGCTGTCGTCGCCGCACAGTCGAAAGAGGCGGTGGCCTTCGAAGCGCTGCGCATCGAGCGGGACCGGCTCAACCGGGTGCCCGCGATCGATTGCGGAAAACGCGCCGGGGACGAGGTCGGACTGGCGAAGAAGGTCTCGCCCGGATCGGGCCGGAAGTTCCTCAGCACTGCCCGCTCGATCGTCATCGGCATGCCCAACACCTTCAAAGCCCTGTCCAAAGGGGAGATCTCCGAGGACAAAGCGCGCATCATGGTCGACGAGACCGCGGTCCTCGACGCAGCCGATCGACGCAGGGTCGATACGCGGATGAAGCGCAGTCTCGAACCGTCCGGGCTGCGCAGCCTGCGCTCCGAAGTGCGTGCCATCAGTGCGGAGATGGACGCCGAGGCGGCCGCGAAGCGGGCAGCGAAAGCCGTGACCAATCGTCGCGTGACCATGACCGTGATCGACGACGGGATGGCCAGGATCTCTGCGATCCTGCCGCTTCCACAGGCCGTCGCCGCCTATGAGAGCCTCAGAGCCGGTGCCGAGACGATCACTGCCGCCGGTGACGCAGGCGGGCGGAATCGCCAGCAGGTGCTCGCCGACGCCTTCGTCGAACGGTTGAGCGGCCAAACGAGTGCGACGGCGGTGCCCGCGGAGATCCATCTGCTCGTCGAAGCCGAATCCCTGCTCTCTGACGGGCTCGTACCCGCCTGGCTGCCCGGGTTCGGACCGCTGCCGGCGAAGACGGCACGGAAGTTCATCGCCGCGAATGAGGCGAAGATGTTCATCAGCCGGGTCTTCACTCGCCCCGATGACGGGCAGCTGGTGGGGATGGACGCGAAGGGCCGAGAGTTCACCGGGCGGCTGCGGCAGATGATCACGTTCCGCGACGATGTGTGCCGGACTCCGTGGTGCGATGCTCCGATCCGGCATGCCGATCATGCCCGTTCCGTCGCCGCAGGCGGATCTACCACCTGGGAGAACGGTTCAGGGCTGTGCGCATCCTGCAACTACGCGAAGGAACATCCCGGGTGGAAGCACGAGGCGACAGCCGAAGGGCTTCGCGTCACCACGCCGAGCGGACGATCCTACGAGGTGACCACTCCCGCGGTGGTCCGCCGCATGCGGTTCCCGCGTCCCGAAGCAGTGTCCGAACCCGGAAAATCGCCGCCGGAGACCGATTGGAGGCAGACCTTCTCCCGATTCCTCGAACCGCAGCGAGATGAACAGACACCGCGGGACGAGTCGCCTCCGTCGGGTGAGGAACCTCGTACACAGAGGGAGTTTCCGATCGAGTTCCAAACGATCGCCCCGAGCTTCGTCCTGCCCGACCAGCTGCCGCCGCGGCACTGCACCCGTGCCGAGAAGATCGCCGAGTGGCGCAGACGCAATGCGCACCGGCGGCCGACCGGAAGGGACTGCGGAGGCAGCTCGGTCGAGCAGGAATTGGTGCAGGCTGTCTACGGGTCGGACTGAGCCACGTGTCGGATCTGGAACACGTGTCGGATCTGGAACATGGCGGGAACACCTGTCACATGGATATTGCAGAGAATCGTGGTTATGGACGGGGCGGGTAAACACGACAGCACACCACTGACGACTGCGCGGGGGCGAAGTCTCAACCTCGTGGCGCGTGTGCTCCCCTTAGGGGCGGTGGTGTGTTGGGTGATCACGATCTTCGTGCCGGTCCTCGACAGCGGAGGCCCTGGCTCGATGCGAATCCGCGTGACATCGCTCGGGTTCTCGCCGATCGACATGAATGACCTCGACGAGGTCTACCTCGTGCTCTGGATCATCATTCTCACCGGAGTGTTCACCGCCTGGCTGCTCTCCGCATCGAAGTGGTGGTCGATCGCGGCCATCGTCCTTGGCACAGTGCTGGGGCTGCGTCTCCTGCAGATGGTCGCCGACCCGCCGATCATGATGTGGGACGGGCAGACGGCCAATGGCACGCCCACCGGCGGCATGGAAGTTGCCTATCCCGCGGCCGGGTTCGGCCTCTGGGTGCTCGGGAGCCTTCTGTTCTTCGCCGCCGGAATCTGTGGTCTGGTCGCCGCCGCCCAACAGGACCACTATCGCCGTGAACGGATCAAACGCTGCATGTCGAAGCGCCATGGTCCCGCCGAGTGAGGCTCGCCCCGCGACGGTGCGAGTCGCGGACGGCAGATGGCTGCTGCGATCCGCCCAAGCGCTGTCTCTGTCTGCCCTCTGCTTGTGGATCGTCATGCTGTGGGTGCCAATCTGCGCCAGTGCTGAGGACACCTCCGAATCACCGCACCCGCCGCGCATCATCGTCACTGCCCTCGGTGGAGCGCCTTTCGACCTCGAAGAAGCTCGTATGCCGTACATCCTGGTCGCACTCGGGGTCTTCGCGTGCGCAGCTTCTGCCTTACTCCTCACCGTCCGGTCTCAGCCAGATATGCACCCGTGGCCGGACGTCGTCGCACGTATGTGGTCCGTCGGCACCCTCTTTCTGAGTCTCTGTGTGTTCCTTGTCCTGGCCGAACTGCTAATGAATCTGCCGACGATCATGTGGGACGCCGTCGACGATCAGGGGCGGCCGATCTTCGGGACGGTCGTCGCGCAACCGTCGATTGGCGCAGGGCTGTGGCTCATCGGCTGTCTCTGTCTGCTGGCAGCGGGAGTCTGCGGCCTCCTCGGCGACGTCAGGCGGAGGAGGGCTGTCCCCGGTAGTGGGACAGCACTGCGCGAAGAAGCAGCACCCGTTCACCACGCAAACTCGAGAATCACCCCATGGCCCCGAGGGAACCGAACGCACCGCCTCGCGCAACGGCTGCCGTGGGGCGCGTTGGCCTGCTGGGTGCTGATGATCTGGGTACCGCTTTTCGACAGCGGCGACCATGGTGATGATCGACTCACGGTGACATCGCTCGGACGGGTACCCTTCGATCTCGCCGACCTCACCCCGGAAATCATCCTGCCCTGGGTGGTCGTTCTCGTCTGCGCAACTACCGCGAAACGGTTCGACACCTTCGCCCACTGGCCTCTTCTGTCGGTGGCAGCCGGAGTCGGCCTGTTCATCCAGCAGGCGACGATGGTCACCGATCTTCCGCGAGAGCGGGTGACCAGCACCGATGCCGCTGGCGAAAAGCTCAGTGCCTTCATCGTCGGGTATCCGTCAGAGGGCCACTATCTCTGGACGCTCGGCTGCCTTGCACTCGTTGCCGCAGGCATCAGCGGACTCCTCAGCGATCGGCGGCGGATAGATCGGCAGAGGCAGCGGCAGATGCATCGGCAGGCAAAGCGTCCGCCGGAAAAGATCATTCGCCGACGCCAACGCAAACTGCAACAGCTGGCCCGGCTGCTGCCTTTCATCGCGGTCACCATGTGGATCGCCACGATCTTCATCCCCGTCGTCGACAGCTTCAACGGCGTCGGCCCTCGCATCCGATTGACCTCGCTGGGGGACTTGACGTTCGATGACGGCGGTGAAATGCTGCCGCCTTTCATTCTCCTCTGGGCGATTGTGGTCGGCTTTGCCGCGCTCGGCCTCGGCTTCGCCGCTGACCAGTGGTGGAACGTGGCGGCCGTGCTCATCGCCGCGCTCATCGTGCTCATCTTCGTCGCCATCCTTCTCAACCCTCCGACGATTATGTGGGACGGTCAGCTGCCCGACGGCACGCCGATCGGGGGCATGGAAGTTGGACGGCCGTCCTTCGGCTTCGGACTGTGGCTCATCGGAGCAGCCTCACTCGCCGCGGCCGGTATCTGCGGATTCGCGGCAAATGCACAGCGCCCCCGACACACGGTCGAGGGCGCTTGAGTCTCAGCGAACCGAAATTCGACTGAGGGCGGAAAGAGGGCTGTATCACTTCACGGGTTCGAAGACCTTCGCGAAGTAGTCGCCGATCTCGGAGTGCGCATCCAAGGGGAAGATTCCTGAGACGTACTGGTCGGGGCGGACCACGACGACGGCGCCGTCGCGGCTGATCTCACGGGCCTCGAAGATGTCCTCATCGGGCAGGGTCGCGTAGATCTTCTCCACGTATTCAAGATCGAAGGCGCCGATATGCGGACGGAAGACCGTCGGCACATCGGGGAAGGCGAATTCCTTGTGTTCCTGCTGGTAGATGACGCTGAGTTCGACGAGGGCGTCGAGGTCCTCACCGTCCCGACGGTAGGCGACCAGGGGAGAGGCAGGATCCGATTCGAGCCACGCAGCCAGCGCCGCCACTTTCGACTCGCCGGCTGCGCCGTCGCCACTGGCGGAGCCGTCAACGACCGGAGCGGCCCGATCGGCGAAGACGTAGACACGCCAGCGCCCGTCAGCGCGGGCTTCGTGCCCGAGATGGATGAAGTTCGCATCGCAGCTGCGCTTGACCCGAGCCGACTTGAACCGCTTGCCGATCGGGAATCCCGCGGCGAGCTCCTGATGAGTCGTCGGCGTCGTGATCATCGACTCCGTGTACTCGGTCATGAAGCCGGCGGGGAACTCTGCGGTCTTGACGTAGAAGTCCTCGAGGTACGTCGACTCCGGCAGCTCTTCCTGCGGAGTCGCCATGAGCGTCGACCATTCCTTGTCGAAGTCGATGAGGTTCTTCGCCGCCACCTGACGTTCGGCAGAGTAGGTGCGCAGCAGCTCCGTCGACGATCGGCCGGAGATGACCTGACCGAGCTTCCACGCGATGTTGAACCCGTCCTGCATCGACACGTTCATTCCCTGTCCGGCCTTCGCCGAGTGGGTGTGGCAGGCATCGCCGGTGATGAACACGCGCGGGCACTGAGAGGCCGGATCGGTCTCGTCGGTGTCGTCGAAGGCATCCGTGAGCCGGTGCCCGACCTCGTAGACCGAATGCCAGGCCACCTTCTTCACATCGACGCTGTAGGGCGCGATGATTGCGTTGGCGCGGTCGATGATCTCGTCGATGCTCGTCGACCGCACCTTCCGTGCATCATCCTCGGGTACGACGCCGAGGTCGACGTACATCCGGAACAGGTGCCCGCCCTCGCGGGGGATGTGGAGAATATTGCCGTTCTTCGACGAGATCGCGCACTTGGTGCGGATATCGGGGAAGTCCGAATTCGCGAGCACGTCCATCACACCCCAGGCATGGTTGGCCTGATCGCCGGTCAACGTCCGGCCGATCGCCGACCGCACCTTCGACCGTGCTCCGTCGCAGCCGACGACGTAGCCTGCGCGGATGGTCCGTTCCTCACCGACGCGCTCGCCGGCGGTGTAGCGGACGGTCACGGACACCGGATGATCCTTCGCCGAGGCGGCCGGAGCGTCCCCGTCGACCGTGAGGTCGACGAACTCGATCCCGTAGTCGGGCGTGATCTTCCCGGGGGACTGGGCGGCGAACTGAGCGAAGTAGTCGAGAACGCGTGCCTGATTGACGATGAGGTGCGGGAATTCGCTGATCCCGTACTCGTCGTCCTTGGGCCGACCGGTGCGGATGATGTTCTCGGGGTTCTCGGATCCGGATTCCAGAACGACATCTCCGTGATGTGGTAGCCCTCGCGCATGATCTCCTCGGCGAAGCCGAACGCCTGGAAGGTCTCGACCGAGCGGGCCTGAATGCCGTCGGCCTGACCGATGACCAGCCGCGAATCGCGCTTCTCGATCATCCGCGTGTTCACGTCTGGGTACTGCGAGAGCTGGGCCGCCGCGATCATCCCCGCCGGACCGCTGCCGACGATGAGGACATCGACCTCATCGGGCAGATCCTCTGCGCGATCGATTCCGTACCCAGCGGCCTCCTCGATCCGCGGGTCTGCGGACACATAGCCGTTCTGATGGAAATGCATGTCAACCTCCGGTTCTTGACACGTCGTCGTGATACTTGAATGCTATCAGTTCATATACGATCTGAGGTTTTCGGGGTGGCCGACATCACGTCGTCGCTGATCACCTGCGGCGAACCGACCCCGATGATCGGGCTCACGGACTGCTCGTCTTCGTGGTCGGGTCCCAGCGGAATGCCGGTGCGGTCGCGCAGCAGCGGCGTCGCCGTGAGTGAGAGCACGGTGACGATGCCCGGGTACAACCGCCACCGAGGTGGTCGTTCCCGTCGATGAGACGAGGGCCTTTGCGATCGTCGGAGCGAAGGCACCACCGAGGATCGATCCGATCGCATAGGAGACTGAGACCCCGGAGAAGCGAACACTGGAGGGGAAGAGTTCGGCATACATCGCCGGCTGCTGACCGTAGGTGAAGCCGAGGCCGACAGTGAGGACGACGAGCCCGAGCAGGAGCATGCCCGTCGAACCCGTGTTGACCAGCGGGAACAGGCTGAAGATGCCGATGAGCAGCAGCGCCCACCCGAGGATGTAGGTGTTCCGGCGCCCGATCTTGTCCGAGACGGCGCCTGCGATGATCGTAAACACCAGCCAGGACACCGCCGAGGCGGCGACGGCCCAGAGCACGGGGCCGCGCTCGAGGCCGATGGGGCCGGCTGGATCCGTGGCGTAGTTCTGGATGTATCCGCCGGTGGTCATGTACCCCGCGGCACTGTTGGCCATGAAGATGACCGAGGCGAGGACGACGAGCAGCCAGTGGCCCTTGATGAGCTTGCCCAGAGGGTTCGACACCTGCTCCTTGCGCTCGGCGATCTCGTGGAAGAGGGGAGATTCCTCGACTCCGCGGCGGATCCAGTAGCCGATGAAGACGAGCGCGATGGAGAGGAAGAACGGCACTCGCCAGCCCCATTCGAGGAAGGCATCACCCGGGGCGATCGACGTCATCAGGGCGAGGACGCCCGAGGACAGCAGAAGTCCGATGGACACCCCGATCTGCGGGAACGATCCGTGCAGTCCACGTGATCTCTTGTCCGCGTGTTCGACGGCGAGCAGGACGGCTCCGCCCCATTCTCCGCCTGCCGAGATGCCCTGGACGATGCGCAGCGCGATGAGCAGGATCGGAGCCAGGATGCCTGCGGATTCGTAGGTCGGCAGGAAGCCGATGAGCGCGGTCGCCGCACCCATGGCGATGAGGGTGATGATGAGGACCACCCGGCGGCCGAGCCTGTCGCCGAAGTGGCCTGCGAGGAATGCGCCCGAGGGGCGGAAGAGGAAGCTGATCCCGACCGTCGCGAACGCCACCCGGGTCTGAGTGTGCTTCTGTGCTGCTATGACTCCTGTGTCCTGTCGTACGTCTGCCGTGCATTCTGGCCACGTTCCGTGTGGCCTGGATTACTTGTCCTCGGGAACCGGATCATATACGATCTGTGGTGAAGCCAATCGAAATGAGGTGTGAGATCGATGTCGACTCCAGCAGGTGTTCCCGCCCGTCCGGGCAAGATCATTGCCGTTCATGTGGCCTATGAGTCCCGTGCGGCCCAGCGAGGCAAGCGCCCCGCACAGCCGTCCTACTTCCTCAAAGCGGCCAGCTCCGTCGCAGCTTCCGGCCAGACCATCGAGCGCCCCGCAGGCACCTCGCTGCTCGCCTTCGAAGGTGAGGCCGCCATCGTCATCGGCTCTCCCGCCCGCAACGTCACCGAGGCGGACGCCTGGTCGTACGTGGCAGGCGTGACCGCGTCGAACGACTTCGGCCTCTACGACATGAAGAACCCGGACAAGGGGGCGAACGTGCGCTCGAAGAGCCGCGACGGCTATACCCCGCTGGGCCCCGAACTCATCCCCGCCACCGAGGCGGCCCCCGACTCCCTGCGCCTGCGCACCTGGGTCAACGGCGAAGTCGTCCAGGACGACGGCACGCGCGCCGATCAGCTCATCTTCTCCCTCCCGCGCATCGTCGCGGACCTCAGCCAGCATCTGACCCTCGAGCCCGGTGACGTCATCCTCACCGGCACTCCGGCCGGATCCTCCGTCGTCGCTCCCGGCGACACGGTCGAGGTCGAGGTCACGGCCGCCTCGGCGAGCGGACGGGAACTGAGCTCCGGGCGGCTGACCACCACGGTCGTCGACGGTCCCGGAGACTTCGACGAAGCCCTCGGCGATCTGCCCGCGGTGAACGAAGCGCTGACGGTCGACGCCTGGGGTTCACGCGAAGCGGCCGGACTCGCACCGGAGGGCGACAGCGACGCGGCAGCGGCAGGACTCGACGCCGAGCTCGTCGCCAAGCTCACCGAAGCCCCGACCGCGGGCCTGTCGGCACAGCTGCGCTCGCGCGGACTCAACAACGTCGTCATCGAAGGTGTGGCCCCGCTGAAGCCGGGCGCAAAGATCGTCGGCACCGCGAAGACTCTGCGCTTCGTGCCCAACCGCGAAGACCTGTTCAAATCCCACGGCGGCGGCTTCAACGCCCAGAAGCAGGCATTCGACGCGATCCGCCCCGGTGAGGTCGTCGTCATCGAAGCCCGCGGCGAATCCGGTTCGGGCACCCTCGGCGACATCCTCGCCCTGCGCGCGAAATCGCTCGGCGCCGCCGGAGTCGTCACCGACGGGGGAGTCCGCGACTCCGCCGAAGTGGCCGAGATCCTGCCGGTGTTCTCCACCGCGAAGCACCCGGCCGTGCTCGGCCGCCGGCATGTCCCATGGGAGTCGGACGTGGCCGTGGCCTGCGGAAACGCCACCGTGCTGCCCGGCGATGTCATCGTCGCCGATGACGACGGAGCCATCGTCATCCCGCGCGACCTGGCCGAAGAGGTCGTCGACGCGGCACTGGCCAAGGAGATCGAGGACGGCTGGGTGGCCGAACAAGTCGCCGCCGGCAACCCGATCGACGGACTCTTCCCGCCGAAGGGCGAGTGGAAGACGAAGTTCGACGAGTGGAAGGCCTCCCGGTGAAGACCGAACAGGCAGGGGTCGGCTCTCCATCTCTGAGCAAGGCCGAGATCGCCTATCGGTGGATCCGCGAACGCGTCGCCGACCAGACATATCAGCCCGGCCACAAGCTCGTGCTCGCGCAGATCGCACTCGAGCTCGACACCTCCGTGGTGCCGGTGCGCGAGGCCATCCGCCGGCTGGAAGCCGACGGGCTCGTGACCTTCGAACGCAATGTCGGGGCGCGTGTGGCCATGGTCGATCAGGGCTCCTACACCCAGTCGATGGAAACGGTCGCGATCCTCGAGGCCGCGGCCGTCGCCCAAGCCCAGAGCCGCCTCGGCGCCGATGATCTCGATGCCGCGGAGCGGATCAACGATCGGATGCGGGCTCTGCTCGACGATTTCGAACCCGCCGAGTTCACCCGGCTCAACCACAAGTTCCACGAAACTCTCTACCGGCGCTGCCCTAACGAGCGGCTGTGCACCCTCGTCGAACTCGAATGGGACCGGCTCAACCACCTGCGGGATTCGACGTTCTCCTTCGTCCCCGAACGGGCGCTCGAGTCGGTGGAGGAACACTCCCGCATCGTCGCCCTCATCCGGGCCCGCGCCTCGGCGCAGGAGGTCGAACGGGCCGTGCGCGAGCATCGCTCGGCCACTCTGCACAGCTTCCAGAACTCCCAGACGACCACAGCCCCAACCACGGATTTGCAGACAGATTCATAGAGAGGACAAGTCATGACACAGTCCATCACCCCACCGGCTGGCATGCCGGAGAAGATCCGCCATTACATCAACGGGGAATTCGTCGACTCCATCGACGGAGAAGAATTCGATGTGCTCAACCCGGTGACGAACGAGCCGTACATCAAGGCCGCCTCGGGCAAGAAGGCCGATATCGAAGCCGCAGTCGCCGCGGCGAAGAAGGCCTTCGACAAAGGTCCGTGGCCGAAGATGCTGCCGCGTGAGCGTGCACGCATCCTCAACAAGATCGCCGACATCGTCGAATCGCGCAAGGACGAGCTCGCCGCGATGGAGTCCTTCGACTCCGGACTGCCGATCACCCAGGCCAAGGGCCAGGCGGCGCGCGCGGCGGAGAACTTCCGCTTCTTCGCCGACCTCATCGTCGCCCAGGTCGACGACGCCTTCAAGGTTCCCGGCCGCCAGGCGAACTACGTCAACCGCAAGCCCATCGGCGTGGCCGGACTCATCACCCCGTGGAACACCCCGTTCATGCTCGAGTCCTGGAAGCTGGGACCGGCGATCGCGACCGGCAACACCGTCGTGCTCAAGCCCGCCGAATTCACTCCGCTCTCGGCCTCCCTGTGGCCGGGCATCTTCGAAGAGGCCGGACTGCCCACCGGAGTGTTCAACATGGTCAACGGCTTCGGCGAGGAGGGCTTCGCCGGCGACTCGCTCGTCAAGCACCCCGACGTGCCGCTCATCTCCTTCACCGGCGAATCCTCGACCGGACAGACGATCTTCGCCAACGCAGCACCCTGGCTCAAGGGCCTGTCGATGGAACTCGGCGGCAAGTCCCCGGCCGTCGTCTTCGCCGACGCGGACCTCGATGCCGCGGTCAACGCCACGATCTTCGGAGTATTCTCCCTCAACGGGGAACGCTGCACCGCCGGGTCGCGCATCCTCGTCGAGGAATCGATCTACGACGAATTCGTCTCCCGCTACGCCGCCCAGGCCAAGCGCGTGAAGGTCGGTCTGCCGTCGGATCCCGCCACCGAGGTGGCCGCGCTCGTCCACCCCGAGCACTACGAGAAGGTCATGTCCTACGTCGAGATCGGCAAGTCCGAGGCCCGCCTCGTCGCCGGCGGCGGACGCCCCGAGGGCTTCGAGACCGGAAACTTCGTCCAGCCGACCGTGTTCGCCGATGTGAAGCCCGACGCCCGGATCTTCCAGGAGGAGATCTTCGGACCCGTCGTCGCCATCACCCCGTTCTCCTCCGACGAGGAGGCCCTGGAGCTGGCGAACAACACGAAGTACGGTCTGGCCGCCTATATCTGGACCTCCGATCTCAAGCGCGCCCACAACTTCTCCCAGGCCGTGGAGTCGGGAATGGTGTGGCTGAACTCGAACAACGTCCGCGACCTGCGCACCCCCTTCGGCGGCGTCAAGGCCTCAGGCCTCGGCCACGAGGGCGGCTACCGGTCGATCGACTTCTACACGGAACAGCAGTCCGTGCACATCAACCTCGGCGAGGTCCACAACCCCGTCTTCGGAAAGCAGTGAGGCGACCATGACGAAACGCACTGATATGACTCGGACCTCGGCCGGCTACTTCGTCAGCCAGGAGACGAGCATCGCCACCGACAACCCGATCGTCACACCGCAGGCGAGCCCGCCCGACATCCTCCGCTGCGCGTATATGGAACTCGTCGTCACCGACCTCGCCGCGTCAAGGGAGTTCTACGTCGACGTGCTCGGACTCTATGTCACCGAAGAGGACGAGAACACGCTCTACCTGCGCTCGACGGAGGAGTTCATCCACCACAATCTCGTCCTGCGCAAGGGCGAGGTCGCTGCCGTGGCCGCGTTCTCCTACCGGGTGCGCAGCCCGGAAGAGCTCGACAAGGCCGTGGCCTTCTACACCGAACTCGGCTGCGATGTCCGACGCAATCCCGACGGCTTCGTCAAGGGCGTGGGCGACTCGGTGCGAGTGGTCGACCCGCTCGGCTTCCCGTACGAGTTCTTCTACCAGTCCGATCACGTCGAACGCATGTCGTGGCGCTACGACCTGCACATCCCCGGCGAACTCGTCCGCCTCGACCACTTCAACCAGGTCACCCCGGATGTGCCTCGGGCTGTGAAGTACATGCAGGACCTCGGCTTCCGCGTCACGGAGGACATCCAGGACGAGGAGGGCACGGTCTACGCCGCGTGGATGCGCCGCAAGTCCACCGTCCATGACACGGCGATGACCGGTGGCGACGGACCGCGCATGCACCATGTCTGCTTCGCCACCCATGAGAAGCACAACATCCTCTCCATCTGCGACAAGCTCGGTGCCCTGCGCCGGTCCGACTCGATCGAGCGCGGACCCGGCCGCCATGGCGTCTCGAACGCGTTCTACCTCTACCTGCGCGACCCCGACGGTCACCGCGTCGAGGTGTACACGCAGGACTACTACACCGGCGACCCGGACAACCCGGTCATCACGTGGGACGTCCACGACAATCAGCGCCGCGACTGGTGGGGCAACCCCGTCGTGCCGTCCTGGTACACGGACGCCTCGCTCGTCCTCGATCTCGACGGCAACCCGCAGCCCGTGCACGCCCGCACGGACGATTCGGAGATGGCCGTGACGATCGGTGCCGACGGGTTCTCCTACACCCGCGCGGATGAGAATGAGGGCAAGCTGGGCAACCAGCTCTGAAAGGAATCCACATGCTCGATGAGGCAACGATCGCGGCCATCGCCGACGATCTCGCGGAAGCGGAGCGGACGCGGTCGAAGATCGGTCTGCTGACCGCGAAGTATCCGGATATGACGGTCGAGGACTCCTATGCGGTGCAGAACGAATGGCGCCGTCGCGGTGAAGCCGCCGGCCGTCGACTCTACGGTCACAAGATCGGGCTGACCTCGAAGCCGATGCAGCAGGCCACCGGGATCACCGAACCAGACTACGGAGCGATCTTCGCCGATCAGGTCTATGACACCGGGTCCGTGATCGATCATTCGCAGTATTCGGGCGTGCGCATCGAGGTCGAACTCGCCTTCGTGCTGCGTGACGAACTGCGCGGACCCGATGTCAGTCTCTTCGACGTCCTCCGGGCCACCGAGTACGTCGTTCCCGCACTCGAGGTCCTGTCCTCGCGCATCGAGATGGAGGGGCGCACGATCGTCGACACCATCTCGGACAATGCGGCACTGGGTGCGATGGTCCTCGGTGGACGACCGGTCGCCGTCGACGCCGTCGACCTGCGTCGGGTGAACGCTCTGCTCTATCGCAACGAGACCATCGAGGACTCCGGAGTCGCCGCCGCCGTACTCGACCATCCGGCCCGCGGAATCGTGTGGTTGGCCAACAAGCTCGCCGAACACGGCGACGTGCTGCAGGCCGGAGAGACCGTGCTCGCCGGATCGTTCACCCGCCCCATGTGGGTCCATCCCGGCGACACCGTCCACGCCGACTACGGAGAGCTGGGAGTCATCACATGCCGTTTCGAGTAGAACTGCCGCAGACCTTCTCAGACCGTGTGACCGGACTCGGCGATGGCGAGTACCTGGCCGGGATGTGGGTGTGCTCGGGTTCGCCCGTGGCCGCCGAGATCGCCGCCGCCTCGGGGATGCAGTGGGTGCTCATCGACGCAGAGCATTCTCCGATCGGACTCGAGACCACGACGAGTCTGCTGCGCGCGATGAACGGCTACCCGGCGACCCCGGTCGTGCGGGTGCCGGTGAATGATCGTGTGCTCATCAAGCAGTACCTCGACCTCGGCGCGCAGAATCTGCTCGTGCCGATGGTCGATACGAAATCCGACGCCGAGGCGGCTGTGGCGGCCGTCCATTATCCGCCGAGAGGTGTGCGCGGGGTCGGTTCGGCCCTGGCCAGGCTCCCGGTGGAATGCAGTGGACGGGTACCTGGGTCGTGCGGAGGAGTTCGTGTCCCTGACCGTGCAGATCGAATCGGCGACCGCGGTCGATAATGCCGCCGAGATCGCCGCGGTCGACGGAATCGACCAGATCTTCGTCGGACCCTCCGACCTGGCCGCGTCGATGGGTCTGCTCGGCCAGCAGACCCATCCGGACGTCACCGATGCGGTGGCGCGGACGTTCGAGGCGGTGAAGGCCGCCGGCAAACCGGTCGGAGTCAATGCCTTCGACCCCGACCAGGCACGGAAGTACCTGGAGGCCGGAGCGTCCTTCGTCCTCGTCGGTGCCGATGTCGGTCTGATGATGAACGGTGCCCGCGCCTGGGCCGACACCTGGGTTCAGGACTGAGCACACGTCACCCCCGACCGCGCGTGTGCGGTCGGGGGTGAGGTGTATTCATAGGGTGTTTCACTCCTTGTCGCGGCGGCTGCCGGAGATCAGCAGGATCGTTGAGCCGAGCCCGAGGAGGACGATGCCCAGACCGATGAGCATTCCGTTTCCGGTTGTGCCGGTGCGAGGCAGCTCGGGGGCCGGGGCCGCCGGTGTCTCGGGCGCCGCGGGAGTTTCTGCGACCGGTTCGGCCGGTGGGGTCTCGGGCTTCTCCGGGGACTCGGGAGCCTCAGGCTGTTCCGGCGGAGCCGGCGGTGTGCTTGGCTCCTCTGGTGGTGCCGGGGGAGTGGACGGCATCTCCTCGGGCGGACGATGCACGGTTTCGGCCGGGACGCCCCAGTCGCTCGTCCACGCCCTATTGACGTCGCTGCCCTCGATCGTCGTCACATAGGTGACCCAGCCGACGGGCATGTCGATCGGCTCCGTGCTGATCTCGACGTGGCCCTTCTCGTCGGCGATGACGGTGAAGTCCTGCACGGACAACTCCGTGCCGGCGGTCTCCTTCGACTGCTCGGGTTCGGTCTCCACATGGTAGGCGGTGATGGTGAGGACGGCTTCGGAACCCGGCCGCAGACCGGTCACGGCCACCTCGTCGTGGGTCGATGTGCCCTCAAGCACCGCCTCGGTGTCGGCGGTCGGGGTCCACGGGACGAATCCGGTCTCACGAGGTTGGCCGTGGATTCCCTTCCATTCCTTCGTCGACGTGTCCCCGGCGATCGTCTCGGTGAAGTACAGCCAACCGCGGAAGTCCTCGGGCACGGTGACCTCACCGGATGTGTGGGTGCCGTTGCCGACATCCTTCGAGGTCACGGACGCGATTTCGCGTGCATCATCGTTCTTCGTGCCCTGCTTCGGGGCCGTCGCGGTCTGCCAGAGGGTGTGTTCGACGGTGACGGTGTGGTCGCCGATGAGGCCGGAGACGGTGAACTCGTCGGTGACCGTCTCACCCGGCGTCGGCGTCTGGTCGGAGATCTCGGTGGTCACCTTCGGTTGGGAGCTGAGCTCCAGCGACGCCTTGTCCGTGACGGAGTCGGGAGTGTCCGGGGTGACGACTCGCTGTACCCGCGTGCCGGAGGTCGGTTCGAAGACTCGCACGGTCTGCGGAGCGACCTTCGCCGAGGCCGTCACTGACAGAGTGCCGGGCGCGCTCGCCTGCAGCGTTGTGGTCACTGGCTCTTTGCCCGTGGTCAGGGTCGTCGGTGCCTTCGTCGTGCCGGCAGTCTTCAGCGCGATGGGAACGTCGGGGACCTGGGCTCCCGATGCACTGGTCAGCGAGACCGTCAGCGTCGCCTCGTCGGTGGGCGTGCCGAGGATCTTCGGTTTGTCGGGGCTATCCTTGTCGGCGCTGCGGTCGTTGTCCTTGGAGTCGGAGGCCCAGGAATCAGGAGAAGGAGCGGACTCCGGGGCGGTGTGAGGTTCGAGCACAGGCATGCGCAGCACCGGTTCGAGGCTGATGTCGAGAGTGTATGGCCCGGCGAACTTCTTCGCCTCGGCGAGGATCGTCGAGTACTTCTTCGCGGCCGCTTCGAACTTTGTGCCTAGGTCAGCCGGTTTCTGCGGCGGCACTGTGTGATCGTGGGGGAGCGCTTTGTCGAGGCGGGCCATCGCGCTCAGTGCCGCCTGCACATCCTTCGATTTCGACCCCGCGTATTCGTGCAGCGCCCATGCGGTACGGGCCGAGGTGACCTCGTCGGCTTTCGCTCCTTTGAAATATTTCGGCAGCGGGGACTTCTTGCCTGCATCGATGCAGTAGGCAGGGGTGTCGGGGAAGGTGCGGTAGGACCCGTACCAGGTCTTGCCCTGTTTCGCGTGGTGCCAGATGCCCGGTCCGTAGGCGTTGGGAGCGGCGAGCACCGGAACCTCGCCGAGACTGACCGGTGGTCCCGAGGCTTTGGCCGGTCCCAACCCGATGAGGGAAGCGACTGTGAGGATGGTGAGGAGCAGCGCGGTTCGCAGCGATGCGAGTCTGAGAGTAGTCATGGACCGATTCGACACTGGGCGCTGCCTGGCCAGCTAGGGCTGTTTGAGGGGCTGTGGATACCGTTTTGAGCGTCCACAGGTTCTGACGTGTGAGTGGTGATCGTACTGATCTCCGAAGGGAGGGGAGTGGGGCCGGGAGGAACGGGCAGTGGCTGGCACGTGTGGTGGGTGATGCCGACTGTCGGACGACGGTCGAATGGCTCGAGGCGCTTTCACTGTCGTCTGGTTCCTCGGCCGAGACCGAGTCGAAGAATTCGCGATTGTCCACAGCCGAAAATGGTTGAGTGGGGCTCGTGTAGTCGTCTGCAGAACGTGGCAGTCGGCTGAAGTGTTGCTGGACGGATACATGACGAGGGCGTTCACAGCGGGCTGGGACTTTAGACTGAGGTGAGCGGAAATTCCCCCATTGCAGAAGGACGATCTATGTCGGCACAGAACGGTCCCGGTTCGCAGAGACCGCAGCCGCCCCAGGTGCAGGGCCCACCGAACCCGAACGTTCCCCCTGCCCACGGCCAAGTGCCGCAACAGAATCAGCCACAGCAGAATCACGATCGATTCCGGCCACGGCCGGAGGGATCGCAGCAGCCGAACCCGCAGCAGCCGCCCATGCGAGGACAGAATGGACCCCAGGCGCCTGGCCGGCCCATGCCGCCACAAGGGCAGCCAGTGCCGCCGCAGGGGCAGCCGCCCATGCAGGGCCAACCGGTAATGCACGGTCAGCCTCAGATGCAGCCTGCTCCCGGCCACCAGATGCCGCCTCAAGGGCAACCCATGCCCGGCCAGCCGATGAGGCAGGGTCAGCCGGTGATGCAGGGTCAGCCGGTGATGTATGCGCTCCGCCGGCGCAGGCGCGCGTCTATGCTCAGCCGCGGTTTGCCCCGACGGTGACGCAGGAGATGCGGATCCGTGCAGGCATGCAGGCACCCCCGCAGATCGTCACCGACACTCCCTGGACCGGCGCCGTTCGGAAAGCACAGCCGGAGACCGAACCTGATTCGACGGGAAACATCGTCCGCCTGGTCGCCGCGATTCTCGTTCTCGTGGGGCTCATCGTCGGACTGGCTCTTCTTGCCCTCTTCGGCGGGTTGACCTTCGGCGTTCGTCTGTTCGCCCTCATCGGCCTCTCGGCCGTTCCGCTTCTCGGCATCATCGCCTACGTGCTCTGGCTCGATCGCTGGAGACCACAGCCGAAGCTTCTCTTGGGCATCTGTCTCCTCTGGGGCGCCGTCGCAGCCGTTATCCTCACCTTCGCCTTCTCCATCGCAGGGCAGATCGCCCTCGCCCTCGCCGGCTTCCAGGGCATGCCCAGTCTGATCGGGACGGTCATCGAAGCCCCGGTCGTCGAAGAATCGATGAAGACCGTTCTCCTCCTGGTCATCGTCCTTGCAGCACGGCGCTACTTCGAAGGCCCCCTCGACGGGCTCGTCTACGGTTCGCTCATCGGTGCGGGATTCGCCTTCACCGAGAACGTCCTCTATCTGGGGGGAGCGTGGAACGAGGGCCAGGTCGAGGGGCTGATGGAGCTCTTCGTCGTCAGGTGCCTGTGCTCACCGCTGCTGCACACAACATTCTCGACGGCTGCCGGCGTGTCGATCGGCCTCGCCGCCCGCAAATGGCCGTGGTGGTCGCTCATTCTCATGTGGCTGCCCGGGATCGCGCTCGGCATGGTCCTGCACGGCTTCTGGAACGGTTCGATGGTGCTGCTGTCCATCATCGATCAGGAGATCACCCACAATGAGCTCGTCTCTCGAACCGGCCTCGTCATCCTCAGTCTCATCCTCTCAGGCGCTTGGGTCACGCTCGGCCTCATCCTGCGCCGCAGCGAACGCATGCATACGCAGAACATGCTCGGCGACTATGCGAATTCCGGTTGGCTCACCCACGCCGAGGTCGACATGCTCGCCACCTGGAAGGGCCGGAAGAATGGTCGCGACTGGGCGAAGTCGTTCCCCGGCGGCAAGGAGGAGATGAAGACCATGATCCGCACCTCCGGCAAGCTGTCGACGACGCGGATGCGGGTGCTCTCTGGAATCGGCGGTGAACAGGAACGCAAGATCGAACGGGCCGAGCTCAAGCAGTTCTCCGACGCCCGCGAACGTCTGCTCGCGGCCTCCAAACAGACAGTGCGGTAAGTACCAGCGGTGACAGTTCTCGACATCCTCCTCATCGTCCTCGGCATCGGGACGCTCTTCGCCGGGTTCCGGCAGGGCATCATCACGGCCCTCGGAACCGCGGCCGGCTTAGTCGTCGGCTGGATCCTCGGACGCCTGCTCTCACCGCTCGTCGAATCGCTGAGTTCCGGCACCGATGTCATGGACAACCCCGGCGTGCTCATGCTGCTGGCCTCGATGCCGCTGGTCCTCAGCGTCCTCTTCGCCTTCGCCGGCAGCGGCATCGGGGCGTGGATCAAACACAATATGGACTCCGACCTCGGTCAGGGCATCGACGCCGTCGGCGGCACCATCACCGCTGGAATCGTCTATGTCCTCGTCGTCTGGCTGGCCGCCGGCTTCATTCGCACCACCCCGCTCGTCGAACCCAACCGCTGGGTCGCCGACTCCACGGTCATCGCAGCGATCGACCGCGCCATTCCCTATTCCTCCCAGAATGCGCTGGGCGGACTGGCGAAGGGACTGAGCGCCTCCGGGTTCCCGCAGGTGTTCTCCGGCCAGCCCGAACAGATCCGCGGCGTGGGAGAACCCGACGAAGGCATGGTCGATGTCGGACGCAGCGTCGAGGACTCGGTCGTCAAGATCACGACGACGGCCACCAGCTGCGCCACCGGTTCGGAAGGGTCCGGCTTCGTCTTTGAGGACGGACTCGTCGCCACCAACGCCCACGTCGTGGCCGGATCCACCGAACTCGCAGTGCAGGTGGGCGGCAAGGGCCGACCCTACCAGGCCGAGGTCGTCGAATTCGATGCCGAAGCCGACGTGGCCGTGCTCCGGGTCCCAGGACTCGATGCCCCCGCCCTCGACTTCGGAAACGGACTCGGGTCGGGCGACGACTCCGTGGTCGTCGGATTCCCCGCCAACGGTCCCTATACGATCTCACCGACCCGTGTACGGGAGAAGATCAACGCTCGCGGACTCGACATCTACGACTCGCAGTCGGTCGTCCGGGAGGTCTACTCACTGCGCGGAATCGTCCGGGAAGGCAATTCGGGAGGCCCGCTCATCGACTCCGACGGAAACGTCGTCGGCATGGTCTTCGCCCGCTCGGCCACCGATGACGAAACCGGCTACGCACTCACGCGAGCCGAGATCGCCGATGAACTCGAGGCCGGTGCCGCCGAGGACGCACCGCAGCCGACGGGCCAGTGCACGAACTGAACGTCGGGGGCCGTACGAAACCTACTTGAGGTCGAGCCCGGCGAGGACGGCGCGGTGGTCACTAGACCCGCGTTCGAGCACCTCGTCGGATGTCGCGTCGAAACCGCGGTAGAGGACATGGTCAAGTCGGGTGACGGGGAACTGGGACGGCCAGGTGAAGCCGAAGCCGCCTCGGGCCTCTTCCCTCGAATCCTTGAGCGGAGGAACCAGGGTCTCCATATTGTTGTCCGTCGCCGCCGTGTTGAAGTCACCGGCGATGATCACATGCTCGGCGCCGTCGGTCTCCACAGTCGTGGCCAGTCGGCGCAGGGCGGCATTGCGCATCGACTCGTGCCCCGGACGTACCGACGGCATATGCACGGCATAGAAGCGGATGTCACCGTGGTCGGTCGAGATCGTGGTCGCGAACGCGCGCGGCCACTGCAGGCCGAGGTCGACCTCCTCGGGCTCCGACATCGGCCACTTCGACCATACGCCGATGGTGTCGACGACCTGAGAATGTTCGAACGAGGAGTCGAGCTCCTTGTGGATGATCTTGCCCGACAGGGACTCGAGCTCCTGGATCGATACGATGTCCGGATCACGGTCGACGATGTTCTGCGCGGCCGCCGTGGGCTGCGGCATCCTCGCCCCCACATTGTGGGTGGCCACCGTCAGGTCCGGATCACCGGAATCCTCATTCGGCAGCAGGGCGGGGCCGAACATCCCCGTCCACACCAGAGTGGGCACGAGGAATCCGATCGCCGAGAGCCACGAGAAGCGGATGAGGAACATGAGCAGCACCAGCGCGAGGAAGATTCCCGTCCACGGCAGTGCCGATTCGAGGATGAGCGCGATGCCCATCCGCGTCGGCAGCAGATTGTGGAGAAGCAGGAATGCCGCATAGAGGATCCCGAAGATCAATGCGGTGATGCCCTTCGCGGGGCTGTGCCTTCTGCGCGGTGTGGAATATGCCTGGTTCATCGATCAACGATCTTAACCGGGAAGTCTGGCCCCACGCTGGAAGCGACTTGCGACGCGGCTCACAGCCGCACGACATCAGCGACGCGCAGTCGCACTCCACACCGTCACATCGGGGTGGGTGTCGTAGCGATATCCCGAACCCCTCATCGTGCGCACACGGAAGCGTATTCGCCGAGGCGGCGCCGCAGTCGGCGGATGTGGACGTCCACGGTGCGTTCGTCGGGAACCTCACCGCCGGACCACACCGCGGTGATGAGGTCCTCACGGGGCAGGGTCTCATCGGCGTGGGAGACGAGGGTGGCGAGAAGATCGAATTCCTTCGTTGTGACGTCGACGAGGTCACCGTCGATGCGGACTTCGCGGCGGGGAATGTCGATGCGCAGGCGTTCGCCGGTCGCCTGGGTGTAGGCGTCGCCGGCACGTCCGCCGAAACCGCGGGGTGCGGGAGCCGCCGGAGCGGCCGGAGCGGCTTCCTCGCGCAGAGCCGGCGGGTGGATGCGGTTGGGAATGCGCGAGCGCACGGGTCCGTGGGTCGCCGCCGGTGCACCGGTGGCTGCGGGGGAGCCGTTGGCCACGGCTCGCACGGCGTCGATATCGCTGCCGCGGCCCTCCGGGGCCAGTGCGATGACGGCCTGGGTCTCGGCCTGGCTGGCCAGTTCCTTGGCGTAGGCCTGCAGCTCAGCGGCGATCGCGGAGAGGTTCGTGCCGTCGGCCGCGGCCTTGGTCTCATCGAGTCCGACGTAGACGATGATTCCGCGAGCGGCCTTCGGTGAGGGCACCACACCGGCCGGTCCGTAGGTGTGCGGTGGGTTCTGCGGGTCGACTGCGCTCAACCTGGCTCCTGCACGTCGAGTGGCCACTGCACTGCGGGGGTGGACGTAGGCGGGTTCTGGATTCGGCATAGCTGTCCTTTGCTTTCGACCATGAGGTCGATATGACTGGAAGAGTCCGCTGCTTGAGTGAACTCGTTCGAGGCCGGACAGCGGGAGTACGATCACCGACCACGAACGCAGGGCATACACATGTATGCGCCCGGCATTCGCATCTGATGGATCGTCGAAGTCATGGCTTCATTATTTGTCACAAAAACTTCGGCCGTGCAAAGGAAAGTCCGAAAATGAGACGACTGTGACGAAATATGACGTCACAGTCGCCGAGGCGGACGACCGAAATCGTCATCCGCGCGTGCGCTCAGTCGACGATTCCGTACATCCGGTCCCCGGCATCGCCGAGCCCGGGCACGATGTAGCCCTTCTCGTTGAGCTTCTCGTCGAGCGCCGCCGTGTACACCTTCACCTCGGCGGAATCGCTGTAGTCGCGTTCGATGCGCTGGACGCCCTCGGGTGCGGAGACGAGGCACACTGCGGTGACGTCGCGAGCCCCGCGCGCGAGCAGGAAGTCGATGGCCATGGCCAGGGTGCCGCCGGTGGCGAGCATCGGATCGACGACGAAGATCTGCCGTCCGGTGAGGTCATCGGGCAGACGGTCGGCATAGGCGCTGGGCTCGAAGGTCGTCTCGTCACGGACCATTCCGAGGAAGCCCACCTCGGCGGTGGGGAGGATGCGCAGCATTCCGTCGAGCATGCCGAGGCCGGCGCGCAGGATCGGGACCACGACGGGGCGGGGTTCGGCGATGCGGGTGCCGGTGGTCGTCGTCACCGGGGTCGAGATCTCCTTGTCCTCGACCGACACCGATCGGGTCGCCTCGTAGGCCAGCAGCATGACGAGCTCTTCGGTGAGCTGCCGGAAGCGAGCGGAATCCGTGTTCACATCGCGCAGAGCGGTGAGTTTGTGGGCGATGAGCGGGTGATCGGCTACGTGAAGATGCATACCTCAAATGGTACGGGAGAACTTCGCCTCTCCGGCAGTGGTCAACGCGGGGCGAAGCGTCCACAATGGAGGCATGTCGTACTTCACTGAGATCCTGGCCGATTCCGGCGATGGCTTCCGCGCCCTCGATGTCGACGTCCGTGACGCGAACGACCTCGACGACCTCGTCGATATGATGCGTTCGGCCGCCGGCGACGACGGCGAGGCTGTGGCCGTCATCGAACACGAAGACGAATGGTTCGGGCTCGTGCGCCTGTGCCGGAACAACGAGGTCAAGATCTTCCTCTCCGATCTCGCCGCGGTCGAGGCGAGCCCGTTCGCGGAGATCTTCGCCGACTTCCTCGATTCCCGTCCCGATGCCTACGACGCCGAACCCGAAGAGGACTTCGGCGCCGAGGAGGATGAAGGCACGGTCGACGAGGACGATGACGATGATGACGAGGTCGAGATGCTCGAGTTCGACGCCGACGCCGAATGGGGCGGAGACGCCGATATCTACTCCGACCGCGGAGTCTCTGCCGCCACGCTCATCGACCAGGTCGAAAGCTATCGGTCCGACCCCGCCCGAGTCGTCACCCACGTCGGTGAGACCGTCGGCTTCGCCGATCAGCTCGAGGCCGCACGCTGACCGCTGCGTCCGTGATCCGGTTCGATGAATGGATGGGGCATGCCCTCGCCGAGGCGGCCCTCGCGCCCGCCCATGACGACGTTCCCGTCGGGGCCGTCGTCATCGACGCCGGCGGTGAGATCATCGGGCGCGGTCACAATCGGCGCGAGGTTGATGCCGACCCGCTCGGCCACGCCGAGCTCATGGCGATCTCAGCCGCCGCCTCGGTGCGGGGCGAGTGGCGGTTGGACGGCTGCACCCTCGTCGTCACGCTGGAACCGTGCGTGATGTGCGCCGGCGCCCTCGTCGGTTCCCGCATCGACCGAGTCGTATTCGGTGCCTATGACGACAAGGCCGGGGCGGTCGGATCGGTCTGGGACCTGCTTCGCGACCGCGCTGCACTCCACCATCCGGAGGTCACCTCGTGCGTCCGAGCGGAGGAGAGCCGGGCCCTGCTGAGGGAGTTCTTCGCGGCCAGACGCTGACGTGTCCCAGCTCACGGCGAACCGATTTGGACGCAGAAAGTCCACCGCTGTACAGTTGTCGGCGGTGGCGTGTCCGAGCGGCCGAAGGTGCAACACTCGAAATGTTGTGTAGGGCAACCCCCTACCGTGGGTTCAAATCCCACCGCCACCGCCAAGGGAAACCCCTGATCAGACGCAACTGATCAGGGGTTTCGTCTGTTTCGTCGAAGGATGGCATCGGCGCGGGCAGAGGTGTGATGATTGACACACCGGGGTCGAGCGGCGAGACTTGCTCGGTGAAACAGAAAGAGTTTTCCGGGATATGGAATTACTTTTCGGTATCCGGGGCTGAAGACTCGACTGTTTCATTGCGCATGTTCAAGGCGCAGGGCCGACGACGATGATGTCGCCGGCTGACCAAATCGAACAACCTGAGGTGGTCCATGAAAATGGCTGACAATGACCAAGCGGTGAAGACCGCATCGTCGAGACCGGGGCTTCTCGACAGATTCTTCGAAATCACCCCACGTGGGTCGACGATCAGGCAGGAGATCCGCGGAGGCATCGTCGCCTTCGTCGCGATGGCCTATATCGTCGTCCTCAATCCGCTCATCCTCGGCGGCTCCCAGGACATCGCCGGTGACAGCCTCGACTTCGCCCAGCTGACCGCGGTCACCGGGCTCGTCGCCGGCGTCATCACGATCCTCTTCGGCGTCGTCGCCAGACTGCCCTTCGGTCTCGCCGCTGGCCTGGGAATGAACAGCTTCCTCGCCGTCTCCGTCGTCCAGGAAGTCACCTGGGCCGATGCTATGGGGCTCGTGGTCATCAACGGCGTCATCATCGTCGTCCTCGGTGCCACGGGCATCCGCACCGCGATCTTCAACGCCGTCCCGCATGCGCTGAAGATCGCCATCACGGTGGGCATCGGACTCTTCATCGCCTTCATCGGCTTCGTCAACGCCGGATTCGTCACCCGCACCCCGTCAGGACCACCAGTCCAGCTGGGACAGGACGGATCGATCGGTTCCCTGCCGACGCTGGTATTCGTCTTCGCGCTCGTCCTCATCGGCATCCTCGTGGCGCGGAGGATCCCCGGCGGCATCCTCATCGGCATCATCGTGGCCACGATCGCCGCGATCATCATCCAAGCGTTCGCGAAGCTCGGCACCGTCGGCGACCCCGTCGATCCGGACCCGCTGGGCTGGAACCTCTCCGCTCCGGAATTTCCGCAGCAGGTCGTCGCGCTTCCCGACTTCGGTCTCATCGGCGCCTTCGACCTCGTCGGCGGATTCCAGCAGATCGGCGTCCTCGCGGCCACGATGCTCGTGTTCACCCTCGTGTTCACGAACTTCTTCGACGCCATGGGCTCGATGACGGGGCTCGCCCGCAGCGCCGGGCTGCAGACCGACGACGGAATGTTCCCGCGCATCCGCGGAGCCTTCATCGTCGAAGGTCTCGGCGCGGTCTTCGGCGGCGGTGCATCCGCGTCGTCGAATACGGTCTTCGTCGACTCCGCGGCGGGAATCGCCGAAGGCGCACGGACCGGTCTGGCCGCCTGCGTCACCGGTGTGCTGTTCCTGCTGTCGATGTTCTTCTCACCGCTCATTGCCGTCATCCCGATGGAAGCCGGAGCCGCGGCGCTCGTCGTCGTCGGCGCCATGATGGTCACGCAGATCCGTGAGATCGACATGACCGACTTCCGCACCTCGCTGCCGGTCTTCCTCACCATGGTGACGATGCCGCTGACCTATTCGATCGCCAACGGAATCGGCGTCGGATTCATCTCCTGGGCGCTCATCCACGCCATGAGCAACCGTGCCCGCCAGGTCCACTGGCTGCTGTGGGTCGTCTCGGCCGGATTCGTCCTGTACTTCGTTCGCGGCCCGATTTCGGCTATCTTGGGGGCATGAGAACAATGGTTGGACACTCAGCTTGGGGAAAGGGTCAGATCGCCCACGGGGCTTGACCTGCGGGGACGCCCAGTCCCCTCATCCGCGTTCTTCTGCGCTGTTCGCATGGATAACCAGAGGCTCGAAGAACGAAGCAAATTGTTCCAACCATGCACTGTGCGCCTCAGTGGAGAGGCGCGGGAGGTGTGAAGTGCGATGTCCGCAGCGACAACGGACCAGTCAACTGCCGAAGTGACAATCAACGGGACCGTCCGCGAGTTCGACGGCCCACCCCATACGAATGCGCTGGACTTCCTGCGCGGTCAGGGTCTGACCGGAGCGAAGGAAGGCTGCGCCGAAGGCGAATGCGGGGCCTGCGCGATCATGGTCGCCCGCCCCGACGAATCCGGTGGAACCCGCTGGACCTCAGTGAACTCCTGCCTGCTGCCGGCGGCAGCCCTCGACGGAGGAGAGGTCGTGACCTCCGAAGGTCTGGCCGACGGAGACACCGTCCACCCCGTCCAGGAAGAGATGGCCGTGCGCGGCGGATCCCAATGCGGATACTGCACCCCCGGCTTCATCTCCTCGATGGCCGCCGAATACTACCGCCCCGACCGCTGCGAGGACGGCTTCGACCTCCACTCCCTGTCGGGCAATCTGTGCCGCTGCACCGGCTACCGTCCCATCCGCGATGCCGCGAATGCGCTGGGACAGCCCGCCGCAGACGATGCACTGGCCGCTCGCCGTGAGCGTCCGGCCCCGTCGGCTCGAGCCACCGATTATCAGCGAGCCGACACCGCCACGGGGAAGATCGGACGCTACCGTCGTCCCGCCACCCTCGCCGAGGCGACCTCCATCCTCAGCCAGGATCCCGAGGCCACCGTCGTGGCCGGGGCCACCGACTGGGGCGTCGAGGTCAACATCAAGGGAGCACGGGCCAAGAATATCCTCGCCGTCGACCGGCTCGAGGAGATGCGCGGAATCCGCCGCACCGATTCGTTCGTCGAACTCGGCGCCTCCCACACCCTGTCCGAACTCGAACGTGAGCTCGCTGGAGACATTCCGCTGCTGGGCAAGCTGTTCCCGCAGTTCGCCTCCCGCCTCATCCGCAATGGGGCGACCATCGGCGGCAACCTCGGCACCGGTTCGCCCATCGGCGACACCCCGCCGGCGCTGCTGGCCCTCGAAGCCGAACTCGTGCTCACCTCCGTGCGCGGGGCGCGAACCGTGGCACTGGCCGACTACTTCACCGGATACCGGCAGACGGTCAGAGAAGCCGATGAGCTCATCACCGCCATCCGCATCCCGCTGCCGCTGTCCCCGCTGACGTCGTTCCAGAAGATCGCCAAACGCCGCTTCGACGACATCTCCTCGGTGGCGATCGGCTACGCCGTCGACATTCAGGACGGATTGATCGCGAAGGTCCGGATCGGCCTCGGCGGAGTCGCGGCCACCCCGCTGCGCGCCACCGCCACCGAAGCCCTCCTCGAAGGTCGGCCTTGGACAGTGGAGACCGTTCATGCGGCGGCCGAGACCCTCGCCGCCGAAGGCACCCCGATGGACGACCACCGGGCGAGTGCGAAATACCGGACCGCGATGCTGCGGTCCTCCCTCGAACGCTTCTACGCCGAGCAGCTCGGCCACCCGGCTGTGACCAGCAAGGAGGTCAAGTGATGAGCCAGCTCTCCCAGCGCCCCGCCGACCCGGTCGTCGGCGAACGCCACCACCACGAAAGCGCCTTCGGTCACGTCACCGGATCCGCGCTCTACACCGATGACCTCATCGGACGTCTCACCGGGGTCCTCCACGCCTTCCCCGTGCAGTCGACGACCGCGCACGGCCGCCTCAGCGCCATCGATATCGAACCCGCCTACGCGGTGCCCGGAGTCGTCAAGGTCATCACGGCCGCCGATATCCCCGGCGTCAACGATCAGGGCGTCAAGCACGATGAGCCGATGCTGCCGGTCGACGAGATCATGTTCTTCGGCCAGCCCCTGGCCTGGGTGCTCGCCGAGGATCTCGAAGCCGCGAAGGAAGGCGCTGCGGCCGTCACCGCCGAGTTCGAGGAACTGCCGTCGCTGGTGACCGTGCGCGATGCCATCGCCGCCGACAGCTACCACGGCAAGCCCTTGTCGATCGACAAGGGCGAGGTCGACTCCGCGTTCGCCGATGCCGCTCATGTCTTCGAAGGCGAATTCGAGTTCGCCGGTCAGGAGCACTTCTACCTCGAGACGCAGGCCTGCCTGGCGCATGTGGATGAGAACGAACAGGTCTTCATCCAGTCCTCGACCCAGCATCCCACCGAGACTCAGGACATCGTCTCCCATGTCCTCGGAGTGCCGGCCCACGAAGTGACCGTCCAGTGCCTGCGCATGGGCGGAGGCTTCGGCGGCAAGGAGATGCAGCCTCATGGCTACGCAGCCCTGGCAGCGCTCGGTGCGAAGCTCACGGGCCGGCCGGTGCGACTGCGCCTCGACCGCACCCGGGATATCACCATGACCGGCAAGCGGCATGGATTCCACTCGTCGTGGAAGATCGGATTCACCGAGGAGGGGAAGATCCTCGCCCTCGATGCGACGCTGACCGCGGACGGCGGGTGGAGCCTCGACCTCTCCGAGCCGGTGCTCACCCGCGCCATGTGCCATATCGACAACGCCTACTGGGTGCCCAACATTCGGGTCACCGGCCGCATCGCCAAATGCAATAAGACCTCGCAGACTGCCTTCCGCGGATTCGGCGGCCCGCAGGGCATGCTCGTCATGGAAGACATCATCGGACGCGTCGCCCCCAAACTGGGACTGAGCGCCCGTGAGCTGCGCCGCCGGAACTTCTACGCGCAAGGTCAGGACACTCCCTACTATCAGCCGGTGCGTCATCCCGAGCGGATCGGGGCGTGCTGGGACCAGCTCATCTCCCAATCCGATCTGGAGGCCCGCGAGGCTGAGATCGAAGCGTTCAACTTGAGCCACGAGCACATCAAACGAGGACTGTCGATCACTCCGGTGAAGTTCGGGATCTCGTTCAACCTCACCGCCTTCAACCAGGGCGGAGCGCTCGTGCTCGTGTACAAGGACGGATCCGTCCTCGTCACCCACGGCGGCACCGAAATGGGGCAGGGACTGCATCAGAAGATGCTGCAGGTCGCGGCCACCACCCTCGGCGTGCCCCTGTCGACGGTGCGTCTGGCGCCGACGCGCACGGACAAGGTGCCCAACACCTCGGCGACGGCCGCGAGCTCCGGCTCCGACCTCAACGGCGGAGCGGTGAAGAACGCCTGCGACCAGATCCTCGACCGGCTGCGGCAGGTCGCCGCGGGCATCCTCGGTGCACCCGCCCATGAGGTGGAGATCTCACGAGGAATCGTCTCCGCACTGTCCTCAACGAAGACGGTGACCTGGGAAGAGCTGATCAACACCGCGTACTTCCAGCGCATCCAGCTCTCGGCCTCCGGTTTCTACCGCACCGAGGGACTGCACTGGAACCTGTCCCAGATGCGCGGCGAACCGTTCAAGTACTTCGCCTACGGGGCCGCGGTGTCCGAAGTCGAAGTCAACCGATTCGACGGCTCCTACACCCTGCGCCGCGTCGACATCGTCCACGACGTGGGAGACTCCCTGTCACCGCTGCTCGACCTCGGACAGATCGAGGGCGGCTTCATCCAGGGCGCCGGCTGGCTGACCCTGGAGGATCTGCGCTGGGACGAATCGGACAAGCCGAGCCGCGGCCGACTGGCCACTCAGGCGGCGAGCACATACAAGATCCCGAGCTTCTCCGAAGTCCCCGAGATCTTCAATGTCACCTTCCTCGACAAAGCACATGAAGAGGGAGCCGTGTACGGGTCGAAGGCCGTGGGCGAACCCCCGCTCATGCTCGCCTTCTCCGTCCGCGAAGCCCTGCGCGAAGCCGTGGGTGCCTTCGCGAGCCCCGGCCACAGCGTCGAACTCGCGTCCCCGGCCACACCGGAAGCCGTGTTCTGGGCGATCGAAGAAGCCCGCGGGCAGGACTCGGGGGCGGC
Organism: Brevibacterium sp. LAARM3_SD1; assembly: GCF_057364765.1. Taxonomy (NCBI): domain Bacteria; kingdom Bacillati; phylum Actinomycetota; class Actinomycetes; order Micrococcales; family Brevibacteriaceae; genus Brevibacterium; species Brevibacterium sp. LAARM3_SD1. The sequence continues at coordinate 82,293 of NZ_JBNFOL010000016.1, forward strand.
CGCCTCGACGAGGGAAGGACAACGAGTTCCGTCATGACCTGGATGGACACCGCAGCCGAGCTTCGCACAGCTCGGGTGCCGGCTGTCCTCGTCACTCTCGCCGCGGTGCGCGGGCATGCCCCACGCGAGGCGGGAGCGAAGATGATCGCCACCGCTGATGACCTGTTCGGGACCATCGGCGGGGGCAATCTCGAGATGACGGCCCTCACCCGTGCCCGGGAACTGCTCTCCGAGGGGCAGCAGGTCCCGGAGATGCTCACCCTGCGGCTCAACGACAAGGCTCCGGCCAAATACGGTCGCCAATGCTGCGGCGGAGAGGTCACTATGCTCTTCGAACCCCTGCCCGTGCCCGCCTCGGTGGCGATCTTCGGTATCGGCAACATCGGACTCGAGCTCACCCGGATTCTCGCCCGCCACGATCTCGACCTGACCGTGTCCGATTCACGGCCGGAACAGCTCGAGGCTCTCGATGAGTTGGAGGAGCCGGTGGCGCGGATACGCCGCGAATTCGCTGTCGTCGGGGAAGAGGTGATCACGGAGCTGCCGGCCGGAGCGCACGTGGTCATCATGACGCATGACCATGCCGAGGACCTGCACCTGTGCTCCGCGGCGCTGACCCGCGGCGACCTCGGATCGGTCGGGCTCATCGGCTCGAACGCGAAATGGCAGCGCTTCCGCAAGAACCTCGCCGACGAAGGCTTCGAATCCGAGGTCATCGACACCATCCGCTGCCCGATCGGACTGCCCGATCTGCCTGGAAAAGCACCCGCGACGATCGCCGTGAGCGTCGCCGCGGACCTGCTCGGCCGCATGGCCTGAACCCTTTCTGCTGACTGACATCACTGACTCTAGGAGAACAACTGTGGTCATCTATCGTGCCCGCGTCTTCGATACGCCGGACAACCCATTCACCGGGGGCCGGCTGCGCTCGGCCTCCGATGTCGCCCTCGTCGTCGACGACGGGCTCATCACCTCCCGCACCACCTTCGACGCTGCCCGCACCGCGCATCCCGAGGCGGAAGTCGTCGACCTCCGCGACGGCGTGCTCATCCCCGGACTCGTCGACACTCACGTCCACCTGCCGCAGGTGCGGGCCATCGGCCACCTCGGGCGGCCGCTGCTCGATTGGCTCGACCAATGCGCCCTGCCCGAAGAAGCGAAACTCGGGGACCCCGCCTACGCGAAAGCGGTGGCTGGCGAATTCCTCACGGGACTGATCTCGGCGGGGACCACCTCGGCGATGGTCTTCGGTTCGCACTTCGCCTCAGCCATGGACATCTTCTTCTCCGCAGCTTCAGAGTCGGGGCTGCGGATCACCTCCGGCCTGGTCACGGGCGACCGGAACCTGCCCGAGGCGCTGCTCACCGACGTGGAGCGCTCGACCGAGGAGAGCCAGGCGCTCATCGACCGATGGCACGGGAAGGGACGGCTGCGCTACGCGGTGACTCCGCGGTTCTCGTTCTCAGCAGGGCCGGAGCTGCTGGCCGCCGCGGCCGCCTCGTCGAGGAGAATCCGGGTATCTGGGTGACCTCGCACCTGAACGAAAATGTCGATGAGATCTCCGGGGTCGCGCAGATCCACCCCGAGGCTCTCGACTACCTCGACACCTATGACCGGGCGGGGCTCGTGGGGCGGCGCACGGTGCTCGCGCACAATGTCCACCCGCAGGATCGGGAGCTCGAGCGCATGGCTGAGGCCGGGGCCGTGGCCGCGCACTGTCCGACCTCGAACTCGGCTCTGGCCAGCGGTTTCTTCCCGCTGCGCCGGCATATCGAGGCCGGTGTCCGAGTGGCCTTGGGCACCGATGTCGGGGCGGGTACGGGTTTCAACCTGCTCAAGGAGGGCGTGCAGTCGTACTTCATGCAGCAGCTCGATCCGGCTGGGGGAGTGGCTTTGAACTCCGCGCATCTGCTGCACCTGGCGACCGAGGCCGGGGCCGAAGCGCTCGAGCTCGATGAGGTCGGCGTGCTGAGCGAGGGCAAGCGCTTCGACGCCGTGCTCATCCGCCCGGCCGAGGGCCAGCCGCTCGACGTCGGCATCCGCCACGCCGCCGACGACGGAGATGCCCTCGCAAAGATCTTCGCCATGGGTACCCCCGGCGACATCGCAGCAGTCTGGGTAGACGGCACCCCGCTCTGACCCTAATTGCTACCTGACGGCGGCCCAGCAACCTCGCGCGAGGTTGCTGG